>DATADI010000296.1:0-6381 GCA_036258615.1 Thermomonospora sp.
ACCGCCTGGCGTCGGCCAGG
Source organism: Thermomonospora sp. (assembly GCA_036258615.1). GTDB lineage: Bacteria > Actinomycetota > Actinomycetes > Streptosporangiales > Streptosporangiaceae > Thermomonospora. Next base: position 21 of record DATADI010000296.1, read on the forward strand.
CGGTCACCGTCGTCCGTTGCGGGCCTCAGCGGGCGACGAGGTCGCGGACCTGGCCGTACACGGTGGCGTCGGAGGTCAGCGCCGAGTGGGACAGGCACGCGGTCCGGGTGTTGGCCGCGCCGCTCAGCACGGTGCTGTCATCGGGGTTGATGATCGAGTCGCACGGCGACCACCAGGTGCCGTACCGGGGGCCCGGCGGGGTCTCGTCGCCGGAGTTGAGGTCGGTCAGGAAGGCCGACCCGATGCGCATCTCCGTACAGGAGGTGTCGGAGCAGGAGTCGGCCGTGGTGGTGCCGTGGTTGGGGCCGCCCAGGGAGACCCAGGCATCGACCCGGCCGCCGCCGCCGAGGTTCTTGACGTAGTACCGGGACGACAGGCCGCCCATCGAGTGCGTCACCACGTCGACCCTGGTGGCGCCGGTGGCGGCCAGCAGCCGGTTCACCCGGTCGGACAGTTGCCGCGCGGTGGTCGCGTTGGACTGGCGGTAGTCGTAGCTCCACTGGTCGAGGTGGCCGGAGGGCCACCCGTCGGCGCGGAAGCGGCCGGCCATGGTGTTCCACACCGAGCCGGTGGAGGAGTAGCCGTGGACGAACAGGATGGGGTCGGGGGCGGCGGCGTGGGCGGGGCTGGTCAGCGGCAGCAGGAGCAGTGCACCGGCCAGGGCTGTGGCCAGTGTGTGTCGCCTTCTCACGGTGGGCCTCTCGCTCAGGGGTGTCTCGCCCGGAGTCACGGCACGGTGATGCCGCGACGGGGGTCTTCGGGCGTGGGGAGAAGCCCCGAAACGCGGCCGCCGTCGGGGTGGGGGCGGCCGTTCGGGGTGGGGCGCACCGGTGCCGGGTGGGGGTGCCGCGATTGTTACTGAGGAGTAGTTCGCCGTCAAGACCCACTCACTTCGGTGACAAGACGCCGGCGCCCCCGGCGGAGGCGGCGGCGCGACGCCCGCGCGGTCAGGCGTCGAAGTCGGTGCCCCGGGTGATCGGCTCCCACTCGGTGAACTCCCGGCGCGCGTTCTCCAGGCTGGCGGTGATCGCGTCGGCGGCGTCGTTGCCGAGGGCCAGCCGCAGCGGCGTGTCCTTCGCGTCCAGGGCCTCCAGGATCGCGGCGGCGGCCTTGGCCGGGTCGCCGGGCTGCCTGCCGTCGGAGTCCGGCAGCCCGGCCCGCACCGGCCCGACGGTGTCGGCGTAGGCGTCCAGCGGCGCGGACTGCCGCAGCGCGCCGCTCCCGGCGAACGAGGTCCGGAACGCGCCCGGCTCCACGATCAGGGTCTTGATCCCGAACGGGGCGACCTCCTGCGCCAGCGCCTCGGTCAGGCCCTCCAGCGCGAACTTGGTCGCCGAGTAGCCCCCCACGCCGGGGAACGAGAACCGGCCGCCCATGCTCGACATCTGCACGATGGCCCCGGAGCCCTGCGCCCGCATGTGCGGCAGCACCGCGCGGGTCAGCGCCGCCGGGCCGAAGAAGTGCAGGTCCATCAGGTCCCGCAGGTCGCGGTCGGTGGTCTCCTCCACCGCGCCGACCAGCCCCCGGCCCGCGTTGTTGACCAGCACGTCGATCCGCCCGTGCCACAGCATGACCTCGGCGACCACGGCGGCGATCCGGGCGCCGTCGGTGACGTCCAGCGCGATGGCCGACACCCGGTCCGGGTGGGCCGCCACCAGGTCCGCCACGGCCTCGGGCCGCCGGGCGGCGGCGACCACGGTGTCCCCGGCCGCCAGCGCCGCCTCCGCGATCGCCCGGCCGAAGCCCGACGACGCCCCCGTGATCAGCCAGACCCGCCCGGTGGTGTCCCTGCTCATGTCCCGCCTCCGCATGGTTCGGTGTTATGGCCCGAACACTGGCGGGCCTGGGCCCGTCCCGTCCAAGACAGAAGATCACGGACTCGATAAGGCGCGTTTATGATGCCTGCGTGGAGCTGCGGCAGTTGCGCTATCTGGTGGCGATCGCGGACGCGGGCAACCTCGGGCGCGCCGCCGGGGCCCTGTACGTGAGCCAGCCCGCGCTGTCGTACGCGCTGCGCAACCTGGAGGCGGAGCTGGGCGTGCGCCTCTTCGACCGGCACCCCGGCGGCGTCACCGCCACCCCCGCGGGCCGCGACGTCGTCACCGAGGCCCGCCGTACCCTCGCCCAGGCGGAACGGATCACGGCCGCCGCCGAACGGCACCGCCGCGCGGCCACCGGGGTCCTCCGGGTGGGCTTCGAGGCCACCGGCGCCGGGGAGCTGACCACCCGCGCCCGCGCCGAGTTCGCCCGCCGCCACCCCGGCGTCCGGGTCGAGCCCAAGCGGTTCGACTGGGGCGGCGAGGTCCCCGCGCTGCGCGACGGCCGGGTCGACGTCGCCTTCGTCTGGCTGCCCGCCGACCTGTCCGGGCTGGAGTCGGAGATCGTCCACACCGAGCCCCGGGTCGCCGGGCTCCCCGCCGCCCACCCCCTGGCCGGCCGTTCCGGCATCTCGGTCATGGACGTCCGGGACGAGCCGCTCATGTGGACCGAACGCGCCCCGCGCGCCTGGGTGGACTGGTGGGCGGTCAACCCCCGCCCCGACGGCTCCGCCCCGATCTGGGGCCCCACCAACGACAACGTCGAGGAGATGCTCGAACAGGTCGCCGAGGGCGCCGCCATCTGCTTCGCCCCGTCGAGCATGGCCCGCTACTACACGCGCCCCGATCTGGCCTGGGTGCCCCTCACCGACGCCGAACCCCTCCGCGTGGCCCTGGCCTGGTCCGAGGGCGCCACCAATCCCCTGGTCCACGCCTTCCGCGGCATCGTCCACGCCCTGGTCGCCCCCTGACGAGGCTGGCCGGACGCGGGCGCTCGGTCTACGATCATGCTGCCCTTCAACGGACCGATCGTCCTCATCCGCGCGGAGGCCCCATGCCCGTCCTGTTGCGTCGTGCGGTTCCGGTGGCCGTCGCGGCGGTCGTGTCGTTCGGTGTGGCCGGTGGTGCGCAGGCCCGGGAGGTCCCGCGGGCCGGGGCGGTGCTGGGCGTCGAGGCGCTGCCCCAGGCGCTGTGGATCCCGGGGACGGAACGCGCGTACCGGGTGAGGTACCTGTCGCCGGGGCCGTCGGGACGGCTGCTGCCCACCACGGGCGCGGTGTTCGTACCGGCGGGGCGGGCGCCGCGGCACGGCAGGCCGGTGCTGTCGTGGGCACACGGGACGGTGGGACTGGGCGACGCCTGCGCGCCCTCGACGGCCGGACGGTCGCAGCGGGACCTGACGTACCTGGCGCACTGGATGTCGCAGGGGTACGCGATCGTCGCGACGGACTACTCAGGGCTGGGCGGGCCCGGCGTGCACCCGTACCTGGACGGGCGGACGGCCGGGCGGAACGTGACCGACATGGTGCGCGCCGCCCGCCGCGTCGACCGGTCGCTGGGGCGGCGGTGGGCCGCCATCGGCCAGTCGCAGGGCGGGCACGCGGCGCTCGTCACCGCGTCGCTGGCCTCCCGGTACGCCCCCGAGCTGGACTTCCGCGGGGCGGTGGCCACCGGGGCGCCGTCCAACCTGGCGGCGGTGTTCTCGCTGGCGGGGCCGTACCTGCCGAAGATCCCGTTCGCGGCGACGTACACGACGTACCTGCTCGCCGGGCTCCGGGCGGCGCGTCCGGGCTTCGACGTCGACCGGTACCTGACGCCGGTGGGGCGGGCTGCGGTCCGTGACGCCGAGACCCTCTGTTACGCCGACCAGGCCGCCCGGATGAAGGGGCTGAGCATCGCCGACCTGCTGTCCCGCCCCCTGCTGGACGGGCCGTTCCGCGCCACCGCCAAGGACGTCACCGACGTCCCGGTCAAGGGGTACGACCGGCCGCTGTTCATCGCCCAGGGCACCCGGGACACCGACGTCCCGATCCCGCTGTCCTGGAAGCTGGTCGCCGACCTGTCCCTGAACGGCGTGCGGCACACCTACAAGGCCTATCCGGGCCAGGACCACAGCGGCACCATGGCCGCCTCGCTGCCCGACACGACGCCCTTCGTGGCCCGGCTGTTCCGCTGACCGCGCCTGCCCGTCCCGGGCGGCGTCTGGGAGGATGGCGGCATGGCCATCGCTTCGTTCATGGTTCCGCTGGGGACTCCGGCGCCCGGCTTCTCGCTGCCGTCGATCGAGGGCGGGACGGTGTCGCTGGACGACCTCGCCGGGCCGCCCGCGCTGCTGGTGATCTTCCTGTCCAACCACTGCCCGTACGTCCGGCGCATCGAGACCGCGCTCGGCTCGGTCCTCGCCCAGTACGATCCGACGGCGCTGGCGACGGTCGGCATCTGTTCCAACGACGTCGCCAACTACCCCGACGACGACGCCGAGCACCTGCGCGAACAGGCGAAACGCGCCGGGTTCGGCTTCCCGTACCTCGTGGACGAGACGCAGGAGGTCGCCAAGGTCTACCGGGCGGCCTGCACGCCCGACTTCTTCCTGTACGACGCCGAACGGCGGCTGGCGTACCGGGGCGAGTTCGACGGGGCCCGCCCGCGCAACGACGTGCCGTCCGACGGAGCCAGCCTGCGCGCGGCGATCGACCGGGTGCTGGCCGGTGAGGCCGTACCCGAGCCGCACACGCCCAGCCTCGGCTGCGGCATCAAGTGGAAGCCGGGCAACGAACCCGCCTGACCCTTCGCTCGCCCCGGCCCCGGCCGGGGCGAGCCCGTTTCCCCGACCAGGAAGGCCCCCTTCATGCCGGACCCGGCCCAGGCCAGGGCGAGCGCCGTACACCACCTGGGCGAGGACCTCGGCGGACGCCTGGCCGACCTGGGCGAGGTGGGGTTCGCCCTGGAGCCGGACACCGCCTCCACCGCGGGGTGCCGCCTCGGCGGGCCCGCCCTGCTCGATCCCGGCACCGCGTGGCCCGAGTTCGCGGGCGTGCCGCTCACCCTGATCGCCGTGCTGGACCTCGCCGCGTTCGTCCCGCTGATCGGGAACGAGCTGCCGGAGAACGCGGACGGCATGCTGCTCAACCTCTTCCACTGCGGCCCGAACACCCACCTGTACGACCACGCGTGGGGACGGGTCCGCGACCCGCTCGAATGGCGGGTGATCCCGGCCGCCAGGGGCCGGGCGACCGAACGGGCGGCGCCCGCCCCGGCGGTCCGGTTCCGGCCGTTCCCCGTCCGCGCGGTGCCCGTCCTCACGTTCCCGGACGTGGACGAGCCGGTGGTGGACGACCTGCTCGACGGGCCGCGCTCCGACCGCTTCGACGTCACGGCCTGGCAGGACCGGGTCTCGCGGTACCAGGTCTGGGCGAAGGAGCTTCCAGGCCACGAGCACCAGGCGTTCGGCTGGCCCGCGGTCGTGCACGGGTCGCCGACGGCACAGGGGCGGCGGCAGCGTGTGGAGCGCGACCCGGCGTCCGGCGCGGCCGTCCCGCCGGACGACGCCTGGCGGCTGCTGCTGCGGGTCGGGTCGGACGGCCGCATCCTCACCGAGGACGGCGAACGCTGGTGGCAGTGGGCCGACATGGGCGCGCTGTACTACGTGATCCCGGGCGCGGCCCTGCGGGCGGGCGACCTCTCCCAGGCGGAGGCCGCCGAGCAGGGCTGACGCCGGGCCCTCACAGGTCGGCGGTGTACGGCCCCGGACGGCGGACGGCGGTGGGGGTCCGCTCCTCGGCGGCTGCCGCCAGGGCGTCCAGCAGGCGCACCGGGCCCGAGCAGCCGCCGACGCGGTCCCACTCCCACAGGATGCGCTCGGCCCGCGGCCCGGGGTCGAACCGCCCGTCGGCGAAGCAGCCCGCCACCGCCAGCCGGATCACCACCTGGGCGTGCTCCTCCAGCGTCGTCACGTACTCCGCCGCGTCGATCAGCGCGATCGCCACCCGGGCGTTGCGCCCGCAGTCGCCCTCCTCGACCAGGTCGATCCGCCACCGCGCCCACGCCCGCAGCCAGTCGGCGATCATCTGTGTCCTCGGCACGCAGCCCTCCCCGCCCGGCGACCGCCCGGATGCGCCCTGCCTCGCACCACACCGCGTCGCCGGTGCATGACAGTCTGTCCGCGCCGCCCGGCCCCGCCAGCCGTTTGACGCGCCCTATGCGGGGAGCACATCGATCGTTTGACGGGCTTTCCCCGGGACGGGCGGTCAGGGCTGGTCCGGCCCGATGCGGGTGACGTCGATGCTCTCGACCCGGCCGACGAACAGCCGGTTGACCAGCCACAACAGCACGCCGACCGCGACCAGGACGGCCGCCCGCGCGTACACCGCGGCCTCCCGCCCGGTGAACGGCAGCGCCAGGAACAGGCTCGCCGCCGCGCCCAGCACCGGCATCCAGGTCGGCGCCCGGAAGTGCCGGTGCGCCACCCGGTCCCGCCGCAGCACCAGGACGCACACGTTGACCAGCGTGAACACGCACAGCAGCAACAGCACGGTGGTGTAGGC
>DATADI010000297.1:0-2890 GCA_036258615.1 Thermomonospora sp.
GAGCCGGTGGGGGTCACCGGCTCCGACCCCGGCGGGGACCGTACGCCGCCGGGATCGTCCTCCCCGGCCACGGACGGTGGGACGCCCGCCGTCCCCTCCGGAACCCCGGCGACGAACCCCAGCACGTCCGTCGGCGAGGGAGGTGTCGCGGCGGCCGGTGCCGCCCGGGGCCGGGCCACCGTGCGGGTGACCGTCGCCGACGGACGTGCTGGGGGTCGTCGCCGGGGTTCCGGAGGGGACGGTGGGACGCCCGCCGCCGTCCGTGGCCGGGGAGGACGATCCCGGCGGCGTACGGTCCCCGCCGGGGTCGGAGCCGGTGGGGGTCACCGGCGGCGTGCCCGGGGTGCCGCCGGGCGGCTGGTTAACGTCGGTGTTCAGTAGGTTGACGCGGTTGTACGACGGGTCCGGCGACGAGGTCGTCGGCGAAGCACCGCCTCCGCTCTCCGTACCTCCGCCGCTGGGGCCACCGGAGGTGTGGGTGGAGCCGCCACCCGGGTTGGAGGTACCGCCGACCGGGTCACCGCCTCCCGTGGGCGTGACACCGGAGGGCGAGCCTCCCGACGGCGTGCCACCGGACGGCGAGCCTCCCGAAGGAGCGCCACCCGAAGGAGCGCCACCCGAAGGAGCGCCACCGGAAGGCGTCCCTCCACCATCACCACCGGACGGGGTGCTGCCCGAAGGGGAACCACCCGAAGGAGCGCCACCGGAGGGCGTCCCTCCACCATCGCCACCGGACGGGGTGCTGCCCGAGGGGGAACCGCCGGAAGGCGTCCCGCCGCTGCCCCCGGAAGGCGTTCCCCCTGAGGGCGATCCTCCCGAAGGCGCACCGCCGTCACCGGTCGGCGCCCCTCCCTCAGGCGAACCACCACTCGGCGAACCACCACTCGGAGAGCCACCACTCGGTGAACCACCACTCGGCGAACCACCGCTAGGGGAGCCGCCACTCGGGGAACCGCTCGGAGAGCCGCCGCTCGGGGTTCCGGAGCCTCCGGAGGGAGAGCCCCCGTCGTTGGAACCGCCGTTGCCCGAGCCGCCGAAGTCGGGGTTGCCCCCGGGGTCTCCCGAGGGCATCCCGTCGCCGCCCAGGCCACCCGGGATGCTCGGCGCGCGCACGTTCAGCCCGTCCCGCGCGCCGCCGACCCCGCCGCCGAACGCCCCCGACGTCGCGCCCTTGGCCAGGTCCTCGGCGGTGACGCCCTCCCCCGACAACGCCGCGCTGGCCAGCGTCCCGCCCACACCGGCCAGTCCCTCGGCACCGGCGCCGCGGACCGCTCCACGCAGGGCGTTGCTCAGCGGCCCGGCGTCGGCGACCTCACCAAGACCAGGGACCCTGCCCGCCCCGTGGTGCAGCCCCCCGGACAGGGCACCGCCGATGGCCCCGTCGACACCGGCCTGCAGGGTCTTCTTGTAGTCCAGGCCGTCCCGGTTGCCCTGCGCCATCTGCAGGCTCTGGATCGCGACGTCCAGGCCGACGCCCTCGAGGATCCCCATCAGCGCGCCGCGCAGCACCGCCCGCCCCAGCGCGCTGCCGACCCGGCTCATCATCGCCTGGATCAGCCGCTGGAAGATGGTCCGCGCCGCGACCTGCGCACCGGCCTGCACCGCCGGGATCGCCGCGGTGGACGCCCCGAACGTCGCCCACGCCGCCGACAGCAGCATGATGATCTCGATCGCCGTGATGATCAGCAGGGCGATGAACATGTACTTGGCGTACTCGATCTCCAGGGCGCCGCTGTCGAGCGCCTTGCCGAGCGCCTGGCAGGCCTCCTCGAGCTTGACGAGCACCTGCGGGTCGGTGGAGACGAACTTCTGCCAGTAGGCGTCGAACGCGTCGGCCGCGTCGCCCTCCACCACGCCGAGCACCGTGGTCGCCGCCGCCTGCAGGTCCCCGGTCAGCTCCTTGATCTCCGAGGACGCGTCGTACCAGGCCTGCGCGGCGCGGCGCATCGCCGTCTCGTCACCCTCGGGCCAGTCCGACCCGACGATCCACGACAGCCACTTGACCTCGTCCGGGATCTCCAGGCCCACCGCTCAGCCCTCCGCGAGCGGAGGGCGGTCACCGTCGCGTTCCCGTGGTGGGGGGGTGCCGTTGCCGGGGAGCGCGGCGTGCATCTGGTCTCCTGTCGTCACCTGGGGGTCGCGGTGGCGATACGCCTGGGTCATCTCAGGTTTCCGCAATTGTGGCGAGGGAGGCCGACACCCGGCAACCGCCACACGCCGGGCACAGCCGCCCCTTGGGTTGGAGTCACCACACCGGGCGCGGGTTCGGACGGACCCGGAAAAAAGTCAGGTCCGGGACGTCCAGGCCAGGAGGTCCTCGACGCCGAGGGTGTTGACGATGCGGTCGGCGGGGACGCCGCAGCGGGCCGCGCGTTCGCACCCGTTCGGCTGCCAGGCGAGCTGGCCGGGCGCGTGGGCGTCGGAGTCGACGGCGAACCGGCAGCCCGCCTCCAGCGCCAGCCGCAGCAGCCGTTTCGGCGGGTCGAGCCGTTCCGGGCGGGAGTTGATCTCGACGGCGACGTCGTAGGCGGCGCAGGCGTCGAACACCAGCTCGGCGTCGAACTCCGACTCGGGCCGTTTGCCGCCGCGCCGTCCGCCGCCCTGCACGATCCGGCCGGTGCAGTGGCCGAGGACGTCGACGCGCGGGTCGGCGATGGCGGTGACCATCCGCCGGGTCATCTCGACGCGTTCCATGCGGAGCTTGGAGTGGACGCTGGCGACCACGACGTCGAGCCGGTCGAGGAGGTCGGGGTCCTGGTCGAGGGAGCCGTCGTCGAGGATGTCCACCTCGATGCCGGTGAGGATCCGGAACGGCGCCAGCTCCTCGTTCAGCTCCGCCACCACGTCGAGCTGCTCGCGCAGCCGCTCGGCCGACAGCCCGCCCGCGACC
>DATADI010000298.1:0-2655 GCA_036258615.1 Thermomonospora sp.
CCATCCACCGTCCCTTCCGCCCCGCCGGTGAAGACCCTGGGCACCCGGGCGCCGATCCGCGTGACGATCTCGTACGAGATGGTGCCGAGCGCGTCCGCCCAGTCCTGCGCGGTCGGCTCGCCCCGGTCGCCGGGGCCGAACAGCAGCACCTCGTCGCCCGCGCGGGGGGCGTCGTCGCCGAGGTCCACGACGAACTGGTCCATGCACACCCGCCCGGCGATCCGGTGCCGCCGCCCGTCCACCAGGACCTCCAGCAGGCTGGAGCCGTGCCGGGGCACCCCGTCGCCGTACCCGGCGGCGACCAGCCCGAGGTTGGTCTCCCGGTCGGTGACGTAGGTGTGGCCGTACGACACGCCGCTGCCCGCCGGGACCCGCTTCACCCCGGCCAGCTCCGCGACCAGCGTCATCGCGGGCCGCAGCCCGAACGAGCCCTCCTGGGGGATCGGCGTCAGCCCGTAGATCGCGATGCCGGGCCGGACCAGGTCGTACCGCGCCTCCGGCAGCGTGAGCAGCCCCGCCGAGTTGGCCAGATGCCGCACCTGCGGGCGCACCCCCGCCTTCTCCGCGTGGTCGAGCGCGTCGCGGAACTCCGCCAGCTGCCGCCCGACCGAGGGATGTCCGGGCTCGTCGGCACAGGCCAGGTGCGACATCAGCCCGACGATCTCCAGGTGGCCCGCCGCCTGCGCGGCCAGCGCGGCGTCCACCGTGCCGGGCCAGTCCGCCGGGGTCGCGCCGCCGCGCGACAGCCCCGTGTCGGCCTTGAGGTGGACGCGCGCCGCCCGCCCGGTCCGCTCCGCCGCCGTCACCAGCCGCTTCACCAGCCAGGCCGACCCCACCGTCAGGTCCACCCCGGCGGCCACCGCGTCCTCGTACGGCTCACCGCGCGTGGCCACCGCCACCAGCACCGGAGCGGTCACCCCGGCGGCCCGCAGCCGCAGCGCCTCGGCCACCCGCGCGACGCCGATCCAGGTCGCGCCGCCGTCCAGCGCCGCCCGCGCCGACGCGACGAGGCCGTGCCCGTAGCCCTCGGCCTTCACCATCGCCATCACGTCGGCACCCGCCGCCCGCTCCCGCAGCACCGCGACGTTGGCGCGAACGGCGTCGAGATCGACGCGTGCCTCCACCGGCTCCTTCATGAGACGTAGTCTGCCTTTCATTGTGGGGGGGCGACCCCCCACACCCCCCGCTTACGCGTCGAACGCGTCCTCGCTCCGCTGGCGCTCCGCTGCGGTGCGTTCGACGCGCCCAGGTTTCCCCGGTTCCGCTGGCGCTCCGCCGACGAAACCTGCGCTCTTGGGGGAGACCCCCAGACCCCCCTTTTCCTCGAACATTGTGCTCGATTAGCGGGCTTGCCTGGGAGTCCACCGGAACTTTGGTGCTGGGCCCTCTGGCTGAAGCTCCTCAGGCCGGGTGTGGGGGGCGTCCACCCACGTTGCGGAACGCGGGGGGCAGGTGGGTTATGACGTCTTGGGGGCTGATGGGGGCCTCGCGGCCTGGGGTGGGGTGGGTCGGGTCGCCGGCGGCGATGCGGGCTGCCAGGCCGTGGAGGTAGGCGCCCGCTGTGGCGGCGTCCAGGGCGGGCATGCCTGCGGCGAGCAGGGCGCCGGTCAGGCCGGACAGGACGTCGCCGGTGCCTGCGGTGGCGAGCCAGGGGGTGCCGGTGGGGTTGACGCGGACGGGGCGGTCCTGCTCGGCGATGAGGGTGGTGGAGCCCTTGAGGAGGACGGTCGCGGACAGTTCGGCGGCGGCGCGCCGCGCGGTTTCCAGGCGGCGGGCCTCTATGTGTTCGCGGGTGGTGTCCTTGCCGAGGAGTCTGGCGAGTTCTCCGGCGTGGGGGGTGAGGACGGTGGGGGCCTCGCGGCGTAGCAGGTCGCGGCGGCGGGCGAGCACGGTGAGGCCGTCGGCGTCGACCAGGACCGGGAGGTCGGTGCGCAGGACGGCCTCGACGAGGGTCTCGGCGGCGCGGTCGGTGCCCAGGCCGGGGCCCACGACCCAGGCCTGGACGCGGCCGACCCGGTCCAGGGCGTGGGGGCGCGGGTCGATGATCGTGGTGACGGCCTCGGGCCAGCGCTGCCGGATGAGTTCGACCGGGCGGGCGGCGGAGGCGAAGCGGACCATGCCCGCGCCGCCGTGGACCGCGCCGCCCACGCACAGGACGGCGGCGCCGGTGTAGCGTTCGCTGCCCGCCAGGACGCCCACGACGCCGCGCCGGTACTTGTCGGTCTCCGGGCCGGGTGCGGGGAGGCCGAGGTCCTCGGGCCAGGGTGCGACGACGTCGGGGTCGGGCAGGTCGTCGCCGAGGCCGATGTCGACCAGTTCGATGATCCCGCAGTGGGCCGCGCCGGGGTCGATCAGCAGGCCGGGCTTGTAGGTGCCGAACGTGACGGTCACGTCGGCGTGGACGGCGGCCCCGTCGACCCGGCCGGTGCCCGCGTCGACCCCGCTGGGGACGTCGCAGGCCACGACGGTCGCCGTGAGGTGCTCGGTGCGGCGGGCCAGCCCGGCGTACGGCTCGCGCAGGCCGCCGCTGCCGCCGATGCCGGTGAGGCCGTCGATGACCAGGTCCGCGTCGGCCAGGGCGCGGGCGGCGTCCGCGGTCACCCTGCCGCCCGCGGCGCGCAGCGCGGCCAGGCCGCCCCGGTGGGCCTTGTCGGA
>DATADI010000299.1:0-5052 GCA_036258615.1 Thermomonospora sp.
GCGGTCACGGCGCGGCCTCCCGCAGCCGGGGGTCGACCAGCCGGTAGAGCAGGTCCACACCCACGTTGATCAGCGCGAAGACCACCCCGGACACCACGACCAGGCCGACCACCACCGGGAAGTCCCGGTTCTCGATGGCGGTCGCCAGCACCCGGCCCAGCCCGGGACGGCTGAACACGGTCTCGATGATCACCGCGCCGCCCAGCAGCGCGCCCAGCGTCCACCCGGAGATGGTGATCACCGCGATCAGCGCGTGCCGCAGCGCGTGCCGCACCCGCACCGCCGTCTCCCCCGACCCGCGGGCCCGCGCGGCCAGCACGAACGGCTCGTCCAGCGCCCGCACCAGGCCGTCCCGCAGCACCTGGGCGTACACGCCGACCAGCCCGGCGGCCAGGGTGACCGCGGGCAGCACCAGCCCGTTCAGGCCGGTGCCCCCGGCCGCCGGGAACCAGCCGAGCCGGAACGAGAAGACCGCCAGCAGCACCAGCCCGATCCAGAAGCCCGGCACGGAGATCATCAGCAGCTCGAACCCGGTGGACAGCCCGCGCCAGAACCGCCGCCGCCCCGCCGTGGCGACCGCCAGCAGCAGCCCGGTGACCAGCGCCAGCGCGAACCCGGCCACCGCCAGCTCGACGGTCGGCCACAGGTTGTCGGCGATGACCCGGGAGACCGGCTCCTGCAGCTGGTACGAGAAGCCGAGGTCGCCGCGCGCCAGCCGCCCCAGGAACAGCGCGTACTGCACCACCAGCGGGCGGTCGAAGCCGAGGTCGTGCCGCGCCTGGGACAGCACCGCCTCGTTCTGCGCCGCCGCGATGCCCACCAGGACGGCCACCGGGTCGCCCGGCGTGAGCCGCAGCGCGCAGAAGGCCGCCGTCGCGGCGCCGAGCACGACCAGCGCCGACAACAGCAGCCTTCTGAGCAGCCACCGCGCGAGGTTCACGACCCGTCCAGCCGGGCGTCGTGGAACAGCAGGTAGACCGAGGGGTCGAAGCCCAGCCCGCGGACCTTCCGCGACATCCCGAGCAGCTCGGCGGGCACGTAGATCGGCAGCACGTACGCCCGCTCCACCAGGTGACGCTGGGCGGCCTGGTAGGCGTCCCGCTGGGCGGCCCGGTCGGTCGTGGCGACCGCCCGCTGCAGCCACCCGTCGAGCCGGGCGTCCCGCAGGTGGAACACGTTGGAGCCGCCGCGCGCCGGGAACTGGTCCGACCCGTACAGGTAGCGCAGCACGTCCGGGGACGAGGTGCGGAAGTCCTCGAAGTAGAAGTCGAGGTTGCGGGTGGTGACGTCGCGGATGAAGGCCCCGGTGTCCTCGGGGATGTACTGGATCTCGATCCCGGCCTTCTTGGCGTCGGCCTGGATGCCCTGGGCGAGCAGCGCGTCCTTGCGGCGGATCAGCCGCGACCCGACCGGCCAGCGGACCGTCAGCCGCCGCCCGGCCCTGGTGCGGTAGCCCGCGGAGTCCCGGCCGGTCCAGCCCGCCTCGTCCAGCAGCCGCCCGGCGGTGGCCGGGTCGTACCGCCACGACCCGGCGACCTTGGGGTCGTAGCCCGGGGTGGCGGGGCTGAGGGGGCTCCAGGCGCGCGCGTACTGGCCCGCGTAGATGGACTTCACCAGCTGGTCGAGGTCGATCGACTGCCGCAGCGCCCTGCGGACCCGCTCGTCGTCCAGCGGGGCCCGGGTGGCGTTGAACATGATGTTCAGGACCGCGCCGGGCACGTCCCGCCGCAGGTAGCGGTGCTCCTTCGAGCGTTGCAGGGCGGTGACGTTGGCGGCCGGGACGTCGTCGATGAGGTGGGCCTGGCCGCTGGTGAGGGCCCCGTACCGGGCGGTGTCCTCGGGCACCAGCCGGAACGTCACGCCCGCCAGGTGCGCGGGCCCGGGGTTGGCCGAGCCCTGCGGGGCCCAGCGGTAGGCGGGGTTCTTCGTGAGGGAGATGCTGCTGCCCTTGGTCCAGCTCGCGAACTTGAACGGCCCGGACCCGACCGGCTTGGTGCACGGGCCGGCCGTCTTGTCGCGCAGCGCCCGCGCGGACTGGATGCCCAGGTACGGGGTGCTGAGCGACTCCAGCAGCGGGCTGTGCGGACGGGACAGGCGGATCTCGACGGTCCGGTCGTCCACGACGCGCGTCCCCGCGTAGGCCCCCAGCAGGCTGGAGGCGTACAGGGAGCGGGTCCTGGGGTCCACGGCGTGGTCGAGGGTGGCCTTGACGGCGTCGGCGGTCAGCGGGGTGCCGTCGTGGAAGACGACGCCCTGCCGGAGGGTGAAGGTGTAGGTCCTGCCGTCCTTGGACACGGTCCAGCGCTCGGCCAGCCAGGGGCGGACCTCGCCGTCGCCGGACACGGCGACCAGGGAGTCGAACAGGTTGCGGTCGATGACCGCGGTGAGCTTGGAGGCCGCCGCCTGGGGGTCGAGGCACTGCACGATCCCGTTGGTGGCGTAGGTGAGCACGCCGTCGGCGGCGGTGGCGCCTCCGGAGCCCGACGTGGCACAGGCGGTGGTCGCGACGCCGACGCTCGCCAGGAACGCCGCCGCCGCACCCCGACCGGTTCGTCCGCGCATGGCGGTGCGGCGATCGATGGGCACCGGTGGCCTACTTCGAGACCATCCTGCAGATGTCGCCCTCGAGTTCGGCCTGCCACCAGAACGGCGGCCGGTCGGCCTGCACCACCTTGTAGCGCCAGTCGGCGACCCAGCCCTTGTACCGGCCGGCGACGGCGGGCACGGTGAGCCGCATGTGGTCCTCGCCGCGGAAGCCCGCGGTCAGGTCGATCGGGCCGACCACCTGGAAGGTGGTGTCCAGCAGCTCGGCGGTGGCCTCCTCCCAGCCGATGATGTGGCCGTCGGTGGGCCGCTCGTGGACGCCCACCGCCCAGCCGTCGATGGTGCCGATGACGTCCTCGCTCTTGCTGAAGTCGTACAGGTCGATGTGCCACTTGGCGCCGTCGCCGACCACCGGGGCCTGCGGGTTCATCGGCTGGAAGACCTCCTGCCAGGTCAGCACCTCGGTGATGCCGCTGAAGCTGACGCCCTCGCCGCGGGGCGGCCCGGCGGGCGCGTTCTCCGGCGGCCCGGCGGGCGGCCTGGGCCTGCTCTTGCTCGATCCGACGGACGTCATGGCCGCCCCCGCGGCGACCATGGCCAGCATGGACGCGGTGGTGACGAGCGGAGACATGCCGGTGTGCCGACGCATGGCGATCCTTCCCACGGGCTTGTGCTGCCGCGCCCCACGATCGGACGCCGACCTAAACCGGTCCTAAGCAGCTCCTTAAGGCCGCCGCCCAGACCCCCGTTCAGCCGCGCTTTAGGTGCGCTTAAGCCATGTGCCGCACCATCTGGGCAGGACCGGCGGGACGCCCTGACGCGTCACGCGCGACGGCCGCCACGTCAGCGTGGCCGAGGCGGCGGCGACCGCCGGAGCGTCGGCGGCGGTGGCCGAAAGTGGACAATTCACCGCCGGCGCCCATAACTCCACCGGCTTCCCGCCCCCGCCCCGCGAGGGCCGCGCGGACGTCGCCGGGCACCCCGATCCGGCACGGCCGCAACCGGCCACTCCGACAGGTCGGCATCGCCCCGGCCGGGAAGAGCGCGGGGCCGCCGGGGCATTGTCCGGCCGCCGAACGGGCCGCCCGGCCGTCCGGCACGCAATTCTCAGCCCGCTTTCCGGTGCACCCGGACCCGCCGGCCAGCAGCCGATCGTGACGCTGCGCAGATGCCGGGTCGCCCTTCGTCGCCCCTTCTGGGCAGGTCACGAACAGCGGTGTAGCATGCGAGCACGGTGACCGACATAATCGCGACTTTGCCAGGACGTGATATACTCGTTAACCGAATCTTTCCGCCTATCCAGAAGTCATTGTTAACACCACCGTAAACGATATCGGCTAGTTTCATCAGCAGCCCATGTTCGTTCTTTCTCGTCGCTCCCGTGCGAGTGCGTCGGTAAGTGCCGTGAGGGGAACCGGTCCGTGGTGCGAGGCAGTCAGTGCGTCCCTGTGATCGACGTCCGGGAGCCGGAGAGGCGCCGGATCCTGGCCGCCCTCGACACGCTGGGCGACGGGCGCACGCAGGTCGTCGAGGTGGTCGGCGAGCCCGGGATGGGCAAGACGTGGCTGCTGGCCACGCTGGCCGAGGTCGCCAGCAGCCGGGGCATGGTGGTGCTCAGCAACCGGTGCACCGAGAGCCGCCCGAACGCCCTGGTCCGCTCGCTCGCCGACCTGGTCTGCACCGGCTCGGCGGGCACCGGGTACGAGCGCCTCTTCCCGCCCGCCGCCGACCCGCCCGGTGAGGGCCCGCACTGGCCGGGGCTGAACACCGGCGAGGGCCGCGACATGGTGTTCCACGCGCTGCGCGGGATGCTCGGCGGGCCGGACCCACGGGGCGTGGTGCTGACCATCGACGACTTCCACCGGGCCGACGTCGCGTCCATCGAGATGATCGAGCAGCTCGTGCACCGGCCGGTGGAGGGGCCGCTCCTGGTGGTCATCGCCCAGCGCCCCCGGCAGGCGTCCCCCCGGACCCGCGGGGTGCTGGCGCACGGGGTGGAGCTGGGCACGGTCAGCCGGGTCGAGCTGCGCCCGCTGACCCCGGCGCAGTCGGCCGAGCTGGCCGGGCTGCCGCCGGGCGACCCGCGGGCCCGCCGGCTGCACCGCGAGAGCACCGGCGTCCCGCTGTACCTCATGGCGCTGGCCGGGGAGCTGCGCGACGGCCGGATCCCCGAGCACCTGGCCACGCTGATCATGGACGAGATCGGCCAGCTCGGGCCGTGCGAGTCGCTGATCGTCGCGGCGGCGGCGGTGCTGGACGAGGACTGGGACCTGGAGACGCTGTCGGCGGTCGCCGAGGTCCGCCCGGAGCGCACCCGCGAGGCGCTGACCACGCTCACCGAGCGGGACCTGCTGCGCCCCGCCGGGCACAGCCCCACCTACACCTTCCGCCATCCCCTGGTGCGGCGGATCGTCCACACCACCACCGGCCGGGCCTGGCAGGTGGCGGCGCACCGCCGGGCGACCGAGTTCCTGGCCCGCCGGGGCGCCCCCGCGGGGCGGCGGGCCC
>DATADI010000300.1:0-3875 GCA_036258615.1 Thermomonospora sp.
CCGGCCACGGCCTCCAGCTCCGCCACGAACGCCGCCGCGCGGGGCGGCCGGTCCGCCGGGTCCTTGGCCATGCCCCGCGCCACCAGCGGCCGGACCGGCTCGGGCACCGCCTCGACCGGCACCGGGTCGGCGAGGTGCCGCCGCATCAGCTCGGCGGCGTTCGTCCCGGAGTACGGGCGGCGCCCGGTGACGCTCTCGAAGAACACGCAGGTCGCCGCGTACACGTCGGTGGCGGGCGCGGCCGGACCGCCCTCCCACTGCTCCGGCGCCATGTACGCGGGGGTCCCGGACCCGGACTGCGACCCGGCAAGCCCGGCGATCCCGAAGTCGATGAGCTTGCTGAGCCCGTCGGCCCGGACCACCACGTTGGCGGGCTTGTAGTCGCGGTGGATCACGCCCACGGCGTGCGCGGCGGCCAGCCCCAGCAGCGACCCCTTGAGGATCACCAGCGCGGACTCCGGCGACATCGGCTCGTACCGGTCCAGCAGGGTCCGCAGCGACACCCCGTCGACCGCCTCCATGACGATCGCCGCGCCCTCGGCGGTCTCCACCAGCGCCCGCAGCCCGGCGACATGCGGGTGGACGACCTGCGCCAGCGTGCGGGCCTCGCTGCGGAAGCGCTCCAGGGCCCGCTCGTCGCCGAGCCGGTCGGCGGCCAGGTACTTGATCGCGACGAGGTCCCCGTTCGCCTCGTCACGGGCGAGGACCACCCGCCCCTGGGCCCCGCTGCCGAGCTCCCGCAGCTCGGCGAACCCGGGCAACCGCCACTCCGCCGCCATCACGCCCTGTCTTCCCTTTTCCGGACAAGCCTCTGGAATACCATGCGGTCCGCGGGGCCGTCCCTGAAGGCTTCCAGGGGCGCCGGGAATGATCCACCACGCCGCGAGCGTTATCACAGCCATGCGGCTATTGGTGTCCGGAACGCAGTGCCGGTACTATGCGTCGCGAAGTGTGACCGCACGCAGCCACGGACAGTGACTGCGCTTACCCCTGAACGGCGGTCACCGAGGTACTGATTGACGGCTGGTCCCTCCCGCGCCCGCGCGCGGCCACAGGAAGCGATCGGCAGGAGCACCGAGGCCCTGCCGGTCCCCATGATGAGCTTGCCGAGCTCGGTGGCCTTCGCGAGCCCCGCACGGCGTGGCCGATCCGGCGCGGGGGCCGCTCCTGGCGGCCCCCCGAGCGCGGACCCGGGAGTGAGGACCCCGCACGACGGAGGCTGGAAGCCCTGACTACTTTCCGTGAACTCGGAGTGCGCTCCGAGATAACCGACGCCCTCGAGACCGAGGGCATCGTCGACGCGTTCCCCATCCAGGCCCTGGCCCTGCCCATCGGGCTGGCCGGGCACGACATCATCGGCCAGGCCCGCACCGGGACCGGCAAGACGCTCGCCTTCGGGATCCCGCTGCTGCAGGCGATCGAGCACGGCGGCAAGGTCCCGCAGGCCCTGGTCGTCGCCCCGACCCGGGAGCTGGCCTTCCAGGTCACCGAGGACCTGCTGGTGGCGGGCGGCAAGCTCGGCACCCGGGTGCTGCCGGTGTACGGCGGGCGGGCCTACGAACCGCAGATCCAGGCGCTCCGCGACGGCGTCGACGTCGTCGTGGGCACTCCGGGACGGCTCCTGGACCTGGTCCGCCAGAAGCACCTGGACCTGTCCCAGATCAAGGTGCTGGTGCTGGACGAGGCCGACCGGATGCTCGACCTGGGCTTCCTGCCCGACATCGAGCGGATCGTGGAGCTGGTCCCGACACAGCGGCAGACCATGCTGTTCTCGGCGACCATGCCGGGCGAGATCGCGGCCCTGTCCCGCCGCTACCTGACCCGGCCGACCAACATCCGGGCCGAGGCGCACAGCGAGTCCGAGGCCACCCCGCAGGTCGTCCAGCACGTCTTCCAGGCGCACCAGATGGACAAGCCGGAGATGCTTGCGCGGCTGCTGCAGGCCGACGGCCGCGGGCTGACCATGGTGTTCTGCCAGACCAAGCGGACCTGCGACCGGGTCGCCGCCGACCTGGAGCGGCGCGGCTTCGCCGCCGCCGCCGTGCACGGCGACCTCGGCCAGGGCCAGCGGGAGCGGGCGCTGCGCGCGTTCCGGTCCGGCAAGATCGACGTGCTGGTCGCCACCGACGTCGCCGCCCGTGGGCTCGACGTGGACGACGTGACCCACGTGGTCAACTACGAGTGCCCCGACTCCGCGGAGACCTACGTGCACCGCATCGGCCGCACCGGCCGGGCGGGCAAGGAGGGCATCGCGGTCACCCTGGTGGACTGGAGCGACCTGCCGCGCTGGAAGCTGGTCAACAGCGCGCTGGACCTGCCGTTCGCCGACCCGCCGGAGACCTACTCCACCTCCGCGCACTTCCACGAGGCGCTGGCCATCCCGCAGGGGGCCACCGGCGTCCTGCCCAGGGAGCAGCGCGAGCGCGCCGGACTGGACGCCGAGGAGCTGGAGGACATCGGCGAGACCGGCAAGACCCGCTCCCGCACGTCCCGCGACCGCGACCGCGACGCCGACCGCGAGCGCCCGCGCGCCCGGAAGCGGAACCGCCAGCGCGTGCGCACCCGGGGCGGCAGGCCGGTCACCGACGCCGACGCCCCGGAGGCCGCCGACGCCACCCCGGCCGAGACCCCGCAGGCCGCTGAGGCCGTCGAGGTTCCCGAGGCCACCGAGGCGCCGCGGGCCACCCGTGCCCGGCGCACCCGGACCAGGGCTCCCCGCGAGACCGCGGAGACCCCCGAGGCCACCGAGACCCCCGAGGCCGTCGAGACCGTCGAGACGGTCGAGGCCGAGAGGGTCGAGGAGCCGAGGGAGGCCCGCGAGGTCCCGGCCGTTCTGGCGCCCGAGCCGATCGTGCCGCCGACCGACGCGGTCACCGGCGTCCCGCTGGTGACGTTCCAGGCCCCCGACACCCCGGGGTTCGTCCCGGACGCGGTCGCCGAGCCGTCCGTCCCGCAGCGCAAGCGGTCCCGTCCGCGGCGCCGCACCCGCGGCGGCCGGACCGCCGGAGACCTGGCCAACTGACCGGACGACCCACCGGGCCGGGTACGTTCCGGCCCGGGACAGCGCGCGGCGGGGGTCAGCGTCCCTCGTCGCGCAGCGCGAGCGCCCGCCTGGGGTGGTCGGTGACCAGCACCGCCACCCGCGGGTCGCCGAGGAAGCGGCGCATCAGCGGCTCGGCGTTCACGGTCCACACCATGGCCGGGAACCCCGCGCGGGCGCACCGCCCGAGCACTCCGAGCCGGGCCAGCCGGTGGTTGAGCGCCACCATGTCCGCCCCGCAGGCGCGCACCAGCGCCAGCGGGGACAGGTCGCGGACCGCGCCGCGCTCCCACAGCCCCCGGCCCACCGACAGCGCCGTCCGCACCTGCGGGAAGTCCCGCTTGATCAGCCGGATCGACTCCGCGGAGCGGGTGGTCACCACGAACCGGCCGGGCCCGAGCCGGTCCAGCGCGAGCGCGACCGCCTCGTGCTCGCAGCCCCGTTCCTTGAGGTCCAGATGACCCAGCGCCCGCCCGGCGATCGCCTCCAGCGCCTCCCGTACCAGCGGCACCGGCCGGTCCACCGCCGCACGGGCCCGCTCGTAGGTGCAGCGCGCCAGCGGCAGCCCGCCGACCTGGGCGTCGTGGTGGGCGACGAGTTCACCGTCCGCGGTCCGGCGGACGTCGATCTCCACGTACTCGGCGCCGGACCCGGCCGCCGTCTCGAAGGCGCCGTGGTGGTCCCGGCGGTGGGCCGAGATGGCCGTGGTGTGGGGGGCTCGCATCGTCCCCAGGGTACGGAGCGCGGCGCGGTCCGCGACCTGTCCCCGCTGGCGCTGGTGCGCGCCTGCGGGGCGGACATGGTGGCGCTCAACCACCGGCTGGCCCGGCTCGGA
>DATADI010000301.1:0-2887 GCA_036258615.1 Thermomonospora sp.
CCCCCGGGAACGTTCCCGGGGGCGCGCTCGGCGGGCGGGTCAGGCCGCGTGGCTGCGGGGCTTGACCTCGTCCCGGCTGGCCAGCTCGAACTCGGCGCGGGGCTGCTCGATGCTGCCCAGCGACACGGTCTCCCGCTTGAAGACCAGCGCCAGCGACCAGTCGGCGAGCACCTTCACCTTGCGGTTGAAGGTCGGCACCCGCGACACGTGGTACGTGCGGTGCAGGAACCAGGCGGCCAGGCCCTTCACCTTGACGCCGTACACGTGCGCGACGCCCTTGTAGAGGCCGAGACCGGCCACCGAGCCCGCGTAGCTGTGCACGTACGGCTTGAGGGTCTTGCCGCGCAGCGACCGGACGATGTTGTCGGCGAGGACCTTGGCCTGGCGGACCGCGTGCTGCGCGTTCGGCGCGCAGAACTGGCCCTCGTTGGTCAGGTCGGGCACCGCGGCGTTGTCACCGGCGGTGTAGGCGCGCACGACGCCCTCGACGGTGAGGTACTCGGTGGCCTTGACCCGGCCGCGCTCGTCCAGCGGCAGGTCGGAGTTGCGCACCACCGGGGCGGCCTTGACGCCCGCGGTCCACACCAGGGTGCCCGCCGGGAAGCGGCTGCCGTCCGACAGCTCGATCTCCCCGTCCACGGCCGACTGCAGGAAGGTCTTCATCTTCACGTCGATGCCCCGGCCGCGGAGCTGCTCGGCGGTCCACTTGCCCATGTCCGGGCCGACCTCGGGCAGGATCCGGTCGGCGGCCTCCACCAGCACCCACCGCATGTCCTCGATGGAGACGTTGCGGTAGTACCTGGCGGCGCTGCGGGCCATGTCCTCCAGCTCGGCCAGGGCCTCCACGCCGGCGAACCCGCCGCCGACGAACACGAAGGTCAGCGCCTTGCGGCGGATCTCGGCGTCCTTGGTGGACTCGGCGATGTCGAGCTGGGCGAGCACGTGGTTGCGCAGGTGGATGGCCTCGCCGATGGTCTTGAAGCCGATGCCGTGCTCGGCCAGGCCGGGGATCGGCAGGGTCCGCGACACCGACCCGGCCGCCATCACCAGGTAGTCGTAGGAGATCCGCTCGGGCGGCCCGGCCACCGGCTGCACGATCGCCCAGCGCTCGTCGTGGTTCAGCTCGGTCACCCGGGCGTTGAGCACGGTGCAGCGGGGCAGGACGCGGCGCAGCGGCGCCACGACGTGCCGGGGGGACAGGTTCCCGGCGGCGGCCTCGGGCAGGAACGGCTGGTAGGTCATGTACGACTGGGGGTCCACGACGGTGATCCTGACCTCGCCGCGGCGCAGCTCGCGGCGGAGCTTCTTCTCCAGCCGCAGCGCGGTGTACATGCCCACGTAGCCGCCGCCCACGATGAGGATGTGGGGAGCGCCAGGGGTCGGTGAGCGCCTGGCCATGACGGCCTCCTCGTATCGGTCCATCCTTGTGAAGGGATTCACAAGCTATCCGAACAACCGGACCGAACGCCAATCCATTCCCTGGCAAGAACCACAGAAGTTTCCGACAGGGCAAACTGGAGCGTCGCTTACCGAGTGAACTTCGCCACTCCTTCACAGAAATTCGGGCACCAGCCTGCAAAACACCCATGACCAACGTCACAGCAGCACGATCCGGACAGACGGGGAGGGACGTGACGTGCGTCACCCGCGTCGGAGGCCGTACCCGCCGTACCCGCCCGGCGCCGTCGGCGCGTCCGCCGCCCGTTCCGCACGGACGCACGCGCGGTGAGGCTCTAGGGTGGAGCCCGCGAGGAAGGCGCCCGCCTCCCCGCGGTGCGCGGCAGCGGCGGCGGCACCGCCACGGGGCGGACCCAGCGAGCATCGCCCGGGAGAGTTCAGTCGAATGAAGAGCAGGATCCGGCGTCCGCGCGCGGTCGCCGCGGCGGTGACGGCGGTCGCGCTGACGAGCGCGCTGACGGGCTGCGGGCTGACCGGCCCCGCCATGAACGCCGGCGCCGAGCTCGCGGAGTTCACCGTGACCAGCCCGGCCTTCCACGACGGCAAGGACCTCCCCGCGCGGTTCGCCTGCCCGGCGTACCCTGGGGGCCAGGGCAGGACCCCGCCGCTGCGGTGGTCGGGCGCGCCGAGCCAGACCACCCGGGCGTTCGCGATCGTGGTCGACGATCCCGACGGGTCGGACGGGGCGTACGTCGGCTGGGTGATCGCCAACATCGACGGCACGATCAACGAGCTGGTCGAGGGCGCCCGCCCCGAGAAGGCGGTGGAGGCACTGAACACCAGCAAGAAGACCGCCTACGTGCCGCCGTGCCCGCCGAAGGGCGAGCGGCACCGGTACCGGTTCACGCTCTACGCGCTGAGCGAGCGGGTGCCACTGAAGCAGGGCGCGCCCCTGAAGGAGGCGCTGAGCACCATCGCCAAGTACACGGTGGGCCGGGGACGGATCACCGGGAACTTCGGCGACCTGTGACGACGTTCGACCAAGGGTCCGCGAGCGAGGGGGGCAGATGTCCGCGAACGGTGTGACAAGGGTCATAGCGGTCGGCGACAATCGGCCAAGGCACCCCAGGACCCAGGCGCTAGCGTCAGGCAGCAGGGGCCGGTCGGCCCCGCCCCGGCAGGCCACGCCGGCGATCACCGCCGGGCCATGGCATTGGATGGTTACGCAATGATGATGTACATCGTCGTCCCCGGCCTCATCGTGGTCGTCATCCTCGTGGTCGTCCTGGTGGCCCTGGGCATGCGGGCCAACCGGGCGGGCGCGGACGAGGACGACTGGAACGACGAGCAGCCGCATCCGCAGCCCCGTGGCCGCCGCGCCGCGCCCCCGCCGGTGGAGGAGCCGGCCGAGGACGGCTACGAGGACCACGGCACCGGCGCCGGCTACGACCGCAGGGTCGCCGGCGGCCCGCTGGCGGCCCCCACCGGC
>DATADI010000302.1:0-6610 GCA_036258615.1 Thermomonospora sp.
CCGGAGCGGGCGGCGCTGCTCCGCGAGGCGGCATCGCGCCTCGAGGCGGTGGAGGAGTGGACCCCGGAGGAGATGCGCGGCTCGACACGATGGTCGACGACTGCCTCGCCGAGCGGGAGCTGCCGGGCGTGGACCTCCAGCTCGACGGTTCGTGGCGGGTCCCCAGCGGTGCGCACGACAACGAGGGGCCGGTGACCACGTGCATCGCGACCGCGCGGCGCGCCCAGCTCGAACCGTTCGTCGCGCCGTCCGCGCTGCTGTTCCTGGGCAACCCGGGGGACGGCGTGCAGCCCGGCGTGGAGCTGACCGCCGCGGGCGTGTCCCGGATCGCGACGGCGGCGGCGGCCGTGCTGGTGCTGGCCGTGGGGGTCAGCGCCGTCATCGCGACGCGGCTCGTCCGGCCGGTGCACGCGCTCACCGACGCGGCCCAGCGCATGCGGGACGGGGACTGGTCGGCGCGGGTCACCGTCCGCGACGAGGGCGAGATCGGACGGCTCGCGACCGCGTTCAACGCGATGTCCGAGCACCTGGAACGGATGGAACGCCAGCGCAAGGAGATGGTCAGCGACGTCTCGCACGAACTGCGGACGCCGCTCAGCAACGTGCGCGGCTGGCTGGAGGCCGCCCACGACGGCGTCGCCGAACTGGACCCGGAACTGATCTGCTCGCTGGTCGAGGAGATCCTGCTGCTCCAGCACATCGTGGACGACCTGCAGGAACTCGCCCTCGCCGACGCCGGGCGGCTGCGGCTGAACCCGGAGCCCGTCCGGGTCGCCGACCTCCTCGACCAGGTCGCCACCGCGCACCGGGGCCGCGCCGAGGCCGCCGGGCTGCGCATCACCGTGGACGTGGACGGCGATCTCCGGCTGGTCGCCGACCCCGTCCGGCTGCGTCAGGCGGTCGGCAACCTGGTGACGAACGCGCTGCGGTTCACGCCGCCGGGCGGCCGGGTCGCGCTGCGCGCCCATGCCGACGGGAACGGCGTCCGCGTGGAGGTCTCCGACACCGGCGTCGGGATCGCCCCGGACGCCCTGCCGCACGTCTTCGACCGGTTCTGGCGGGCCGACAAGTCACGCAGCAGGCGCAGCGGGGGCAGCGGCCTCGGGCTGGCGATCGTCCGCAGCCTCACCGAGGCCCAGGGCGGCACCGCCGCCGTCACCAGCACGGTGGGCGGCGGCACCACCTTCACCCTCCGTTTCCCGGCCGGGCGGGCGGCCGGGACGGTGGGGCGGGGTCAGTAGCGGCGGCGGCCTCGGAACATGCGACGGACGCGGTTGCGGGTGCGCGGGTCACGGGCGAGGCGCTCGGCGTGGGCGCGGGCCTGGCGTCCCTGGGGGCTGCGCAGCCAGCGCCGGATCTTGTTGACCACAGTGGCCACGGTCTCCTCCTCCGGGTTTCTCTCGGGGCCGGGGTTCGCCCGGCCTCTACCCGGAAAACGCGGAACCACGCCGATCGGTTCCGATATATCGCGTGAACATGATTACATGATTACGTCGTCTCTTTCCCGGGAGTCCCTGCCCATGATCGTTGAGTACCTCCGGTACCGGGTGCCCGCCGCGCGGCGCGCCGACTTCGAGGCCGCCTACGCGCGGGCCGCCGGGCCGCTGTCACGCGCGCCGCAGTGCGTGGACTACGAACTGACCCGCAGCACCGACGAGCCCGAGTGCTACGTCCTGCGGATCCGCTGGACGTCGCCCGAGGACCATCTCCAGGGCTTCCGCGGCGGCCCGCACTTCAAGGAGTTCTTCGCCGAGGTCTCGCCGTACGTGGACGCCATCGAGGAGATGCGCCACTACGAGACCGTCGGCGTGGAGGGCACCGGCTCCTCCGTCCCCACGCTGTACGAGTGGGCGGGCGGTGCGGAGGCGTTCGAAAAGCTCACCGAGGTCTTCTACGGCAAGGTCCGTGACGACGACCTCGTCGGCCCCCTGTTCGCCCACATGGACCCCGGCCATCCCCGGTACGTCGCGATGTGGCTGGCGGAGGTCTTCGGCGGCCCCGAGCGGTACAGCACCGAGCGCGGGGGCTACACGCACATGGTCCGCCAGCACCTCGGCAGGGCCATCACCGAGCCCCAGCGCCGCCGGTGGATGAACCTGCTGTTCGACGCCGCCGACGAGGTGGGCCTCCCGGACGACCCCGAGTTCCGCGCCGCGTTCGCGAGCTACATCGAGTGGGGCACGCGCCTGGCCCTGGGGAACTCCCAGCCCGACGCCACTCCGCCACTGGAGGCCCCCATGCCGCACTGGGGCTGGGGGGTGGCCCCGCCGTACGTGCCGTCCGCCGAGGGGTGAACAATGACAGGCGGCGCCCACCGGGCCGCAGGGAACGTGTTGTGAGCATGATCCCGGCCCGGCGGGCGCCGCGGCTTGTCAGGCCCCGGACGAGCGACGTCGCGGCGACACCCGGGCCACTATTGCAAACTAGTCGCAGTTGCATCAACCATGCACTTAGGGTCGCACCGGGTGGGCGTTCTGGAAGGCGAGCCGGTGGTCGGCCTCGGCGGCGATCCGGTCGAGCACGTCGTCCAGGTCCAGGAACGCCTGCCAGGGCGGCAGGCCGGAGGCCGCCGCCAGGTGCTCCACGACGCGTTGTTCCAGGTCGGGGACACGCTTGGCCTTCCACACCTTGTCGGCGAGGCTGACCAGCAGATCCTCCAGGGTCACGTCCGGCCCGCTCCAGGACGCATGCGTGCGGGCGAACCGGGCGAGACGCTCCTCGACGCCCCGCTCCAGCAGCAGCGCGTGACCGGCCCGCTCGTGCTCGGCCCCGGGCCCGGACAGCTCGGCGGTGTGGACGGCCTTGCCGATGTCGTGCGTGGCGGCCCCGAACACCACGGCATCCCGGTCGACCCGTACCCGCGGATGAGCAGCGGCCAGCCAGTCGAGCAGGTGCCACGCCACGTCATGGACCGCCCGGAGATGGGCGGCCAGCCGCGCCGGAGCCTCCAGTTCCCGGAGCAGCCCGGCCACCTCGTCGGGGAGGGGCCGCAACCCCGGCGCGGTCAACGCACGGTCCAGAGCAGACGCCACCGCCTCACGCTAACCCACGACTCCGCCCCGTTCCGGGCGTCAACGAGTGACCCCGGCATGCTTACACATGTTGTGAATAACTGTAGGCAGGCGGTCACTTCACGCTGCTCAGTGGCGGGGTTATGGTCGAATCCCTTGCCGGCCCGGGGTTTTCGCTTCGCCCCCGAGACCACCGGGCGGGCAGGGGGCCCTCGCTCCGGGGGGACGGGCGGCCGGGGCGGCACCCCCGCGTTCCTCGCCTGACGCGCCCACCGCCGTGCCCGGCCGCCTCCCCCCGGAAGGGCCGCCGGGGTCAGCCCCGTACCCGGCCCGCCGCGACCAGTTCCAGCGTCGCCAGCGCGCACACCGCCTCGGCGGCCAGCAGCCCGATCAGCACGAGGACCTGGGTCGCGCCCGCCTCCACCGGGTCCGCGCCGCCCAGGATGACGCCGACGAACGCGCCCGGCAGCGTGACGAGGCCGACCGTGCGGGTCTGGTCGAGGGCCGGGGCGAGCGCCAGCGCGGCGGCCGGGCGGCACAGCTCCAGCGCCGCGTCCCGGGGCATCAGCCCGAGCGCCAGGGCCGCCTCGTACTCGCCGTGCCGGGTGCGCAGTTCGTCGAGGGCGCGGTGGCCGGTGAGGGCGGTGGCGGTCATCGCGCCGCCGACGAGGATGCCCGCGATCGGCAGCACCGCGACGGGCTCGGCCGGGACGGTCCCGGACCCCAGGACGAGCGCCAGCACCGGCCCGACCCCGGCGACCACCGAGATTCCCGCCCACCACACCGTGCGCGCGGGCGGGCGGCCGGGACCGGCGATGCGGCGGGCGGCGGTGAAGGCGGCGACCACGACCATCATCGCCACGAACGCGACCGTCCAGCCCATGCTGCGCAGCACGGCGGCGATGACCAGCGACACCGCCGCGAGCTGAGCGACGGCGCGTACCGCCGCGACGACGACCTCGCGTTCCAGCCGCAGGCCCCCGAGCCGCACCAGCAGCGCGGCGACGGCGGTGAGCGCGAGCAGCACCAGCGCGAGCGACGGCCCCACGGCGGGCGCTGCTCCGGCGGTCATCGGCCCCCTTCCCGACGTTCGGGACGATCACGGAACGCCCCTCAGGATCGCATCGGCCGTCGTATCCTCGGTCACCGCCGCCGCCTTGCGCCCACGATGGACCGATCTGCCGCGAACACGCCGCTTCCACGGCGAATCGCCCGATACCGTTGGGGACCATGGAGTTCAGCGAGCCGACCCGACGCCGGATGCTGTTCACCCTCGGCGCGGCCGGTTTCGCACTCGCGGTCGGGTCGGACGCGGCGGGCGACACGCCGCGCTCCGGGCCGGGCGCCACCGGCCCGGCGGCCCGCCCGATCCGGGTGGGCGGCCGAGGGGTGCCGTCGAGCGGCGCGACGCTGAGCGTGCCGGTCCCGCCACTCGCGCCGAACCAGCCGCCCGGCGCGGGCCACGCGCTGCTGCCGGGTCACCCCGGGTGGAAGCCCACGCGGGTGCCGCGCCGCAAGGACGCCGTGACGAACCTCAAGGACCTCGGCCCCGCGCCGCGCCCGCCGAAGGCGCTGTCGCTGACCATCGACGACGGGCCGCATCCGGAGTACACACCGCAGATGCTCGACCTGCTCGCCGAGCACCAGGTCACCGCGACGTTCTTCATCGTCGGCGAGATGGTGAAGGAGTATCCGCACATCGCGCGGCGGATCGCCGAGGCGGGGCACCAGATCTGCAACCACACCATGACGCATCCCTCGCCGTTCGACCGGATCGGCGGGCGGCGCATCCACCGTGAGATCGCCGAGGCGCACGCAAGGATCGCCGAGGCCACCGGTGTCGTTCCCAAGTTCTTCCGCTCGCCGGGTGGGGCGTGGTCGAAGCAGGTGTTCGAGCTGACCGCCGAGTACGGGATGATCCCGATCGGCTGGGACGTGGACCCGTCGGACTGGAGCCGCCCGGGGGTCGGCCGCATCAGGCGCACGCTGCTGAACGAGGCCAAGGAAGGCTCGATCCTGCTCACCCACGACGGCGGGGGCGACCGCTCGCAGACCATCGCGGCGCTCCGCCAGGTGCTGCCCCGGCTCAAGCGGCGCGGGATGACGTTCGTCCCGCTCTAGGGGCCGGTGGCCGCCCGCGCGGCGGAGTCCGGGGCCGAGACGGCGGCCAGCAGCGGGCGGACGGCCGGATCGCTGAGGCGGTAGCGGACGACCCGCCCGTCGCGCCGCGCCTCCACGACACCCGCCGTGCGCAGCAGCCGCAGCGCCTGCGACACGGCGGTGTCCGACATCCCGGCGGCGGTGGCCAGGTCGGTCACGCTGATCGGCCCGGCGGCGTCGATGGCCAGCAGCAGGGTCAGCCGGCCCGGCTCCGACAGCAGGTCGAAGCGGCGCGCCCAGGCGGCCACCCGTTCCGGGTCGCCGATGGCCGCGATGGCCTCGCAGGCCCGGTGGTCGTCGATGACGGGACGGTGGGCACGGTCGGCGGGAACCAGATGCACCTGACCATCGTGCCAGACCTTCATCCCCATACCTGCGCATTCGTGCAGGTATGGCTAGGCTGTCCGGGCCGTGGTGTTCGGGAATTCCGGTGGGAGACCGGAGCGGCCCTCGCCACTGTGATCGGGAGATCCCGCCGTCCGTTCCGTCAGGGCGCCTGACGGAGGCCACTGGGCGCACCGCCTGGGAAGGTCAGGGCGGCGGGCGAGACCCGTCAGCCAGGAGACCGGCCACGGCACTTGACCACCGTCCACGAGGTGCTGGAAAGGTCCGGTGTACGCCCGTGCACATCGCCGAGGGCTATCTCCCCGTCTCCCATGCCGTCGCCTGGTCCCTGGCGGCGGCCCCGTTCGTCGTCCATGGCGTCGTGACGCTCAACCGCCAGGTGAAGGCCAACCCCGAGGACAAGCTGCTGCTCGGCGCGTCCGGGGCGTTCTGCTTCGTGCTGTCGGCGCTGAAGATCCCGTCGGTCACCGGGAGCTGCTCCCACCCGACCGGCACGGGGCTCGGCGCGATCCTGTTCCGTCCGCCGGTGATGACCGTGCTCGGCACCATCACCCTGGTCTTCCAGGCGCTGCTGCTCGCGCACGGCGGGCTGACCACGCTCGGCGCGAACGCGTTCTCGATGGCCGTGGCCGGGCCGTGGGCGGGGTACGCGGTGTACGTCGCGACGCGCCGGTTCGGTCTGCTGCCCGCGGTGTTCGCGGGCGCGTTCGTCGCCGACCTGACCACGTACTGCGTCACGTCCACACAGCTCGCGCTGGCCTTCCCGGACGCCGAGAGCGGCTTCGCCGGGGCGCTGGCCAAGTTCGGCGGCATCTTCGCCGTCACCCAGATCCCGCTGGCCGTCAGCGAGGGCCTGCTGACCGTCCTGGTCGTCCGGCTGCTGCGCACCTCCGCCGCCGCCGACCTGACCCGCCTCGGCGTCCTGCCCAAGCGCGAGGAGCTACCGGCATGAGCGAGCCGGAGGCGCGCGGCGTGCGCTGGACTGAGGAGCGCGCGGAGCGAGGAACGAGCGAGCACGCGACGAGGGAAGCGCGCGCCACCAAGCGCGCCGGAGGCGAGCGGGGAACGCGCATGAAGAAGAGCACGCTGGTCAA
>DATADI010000303.1:0-19633 GCA_036258615.1 Thermomonospora sp.
CTACGTCGAGGGCACCGCCGACCGGCTCTTCACCGCACCTGCCGAGTTTCCGTCCGCGGCCCGGGCCCTGCTGTTGGGCACCTGTTCGCTGGTTCTCGAACCGGGAGCGAGTGCTTATGAGGCCCTCATGCGCGAGGCCGCGGCGCGTGGTGTCCTCGTCGCCGTGGACCCGAACATCCGGCCGGGGCTGATCGCCGACCCTGACGCCTACCGTGAGCGGTTCCGGAGTTGGCTGCCGTCCCTGAGCGTGGTCAAGCTGAGCCATGAGGACGCCGAGTGGCTGGGCGGGCACGTCGGCGACTGGCTCGCGGCCGGTCCCGCCGCCGTGGTGGTCACCCGTGGGGCGGCGGGGATGACGGTCTTCACCCGCGATCACGAGCCGATCGACGTTCCCGGTGAGCCGGTGGACGTCGTGGACACCATCGGCGCGGGCGACACCGTGTACGCCGCCCTCCTGCACGCCTTGGCGCAACGGGACCTGCTGACCCGGGCGGCCCTGGCGGCCGTCACGCCCGCCGACTGG
Source organism: Thermomonospora sp. (assembly GCA_036258615.1). Taxonomy (GTDB): domain Bacteria; phylum Actinomycetota; class Actinomycetes; order Streptosporangiales; family Streptosporangiaceae; genus Thermomonospora. Next base: position 524 of record DATADI010000303.1, read on the forward strand.
CGGCGGATCCTCGGCTTCTCGGCCCGTGCCTCGGCGATCACCTGCACCCGCGCGGGCGCCGAGCCGCCGTACGCCGACGAGTTGTAGGTCAGTCCACGCTCACCGAGCAGCGACCGCCGCCCTGTTTCCCCGAGCCCCCGCATTCGGAGACCGAGCCGGTGGGATCGACGCCCGAGGTGGCCCGGCACCGGCCCTCGCCGTGCCAGGTGCAGTCGGCTTTGGGGGTTCGCCTGGGCGGTGCCTTCGTCGGCTGCGTTCTCGCCGGAGGCGTGTGCGTCCGGGTCGCCGTGGCCACGGGCGTCGGCGATACGGCCGGAGCGGGGGCGTCCCGCTGGGGCACCCAGGCGCCCGCGTAACCGATCAGGGCCGCGACGATGGTGGCCGCGGCGGCGATCAGGGCCGCGCTCAGGGTCCTGCCCGGCCCCCTGCCGGGCCGGTGGGGGACACGGGCCCGGTGGTTCTGGGAGTTCCCGCCGGAACGGGGATGTCGCGGCATCTGCGTAACCTTCGTGAGGTCGTGAGCACGGTGGCCTCCTACGACGGTAACCAACATCGGACACCGTCCGTGTCGAATTCATGACGCAGCGACGCTACAGGAGGGTTGTTGGCAGTTGGTCAATAACTCTTGGCCGTCCGCCAATAATCCTCTAGTGTTCCGGCTGACCGAGCAGGAGGCCGACCGCCGTGACCTCGACGAGCGACCCGCCCGTCCACGCCGCCCGCGGGCGGGCCGACCAGGACGAACGCGCGCGGATCCTCGCCGCGGCGCGCAGGCTGATGCGGACGCGGCCGTTCGACGAGCTGTCGGGCGCGGAGATCGCGATGGCGGCCGGGGTGAGCAGGACGCGGCTGTACCGGTACTTCGGCACGCGGCGGGATCTGCATCTCGCGGTGGTGGAGGACATGCTGTCGGCGCCGGTCGTCCGCGTGCGCCCCGGCGCGGGGGACACGACGGTGCGCGACCGGGTGTCCGCCGGTGTCGCCGGATGGATGGAGCTGGTGTCCCGTGACCCGCAGGTGGTGATCACCGCGACCGGTGCGGGCGGACCGGGGCACGACCTGCGGCTCGACTCCCTGCTGGAGGACGCCCGATACCGGGCGGTCAACGCGGTGGCCGACATCGTCGGGCTCGGTGAGCTGGCCGACAGCCGTCCCGAGGTCCGCGCGCTGCTGCGCGCCTACAGCGGGCTGGTCGAGGCGGCGGGCCGGGAATGGCTCCAGGGTGGCTGCCTGGACGACGGGCAGCTGAAGGTGCTCCTGGAGGAGGCGTTGCTCGCGCTGGTCGAGCGAGTGCTGCCCCGGGTCCTGGAGGCCGGGACCCCGACGCGGAGAGGGGACAGTGGCGCGGAAGACCTGAACGATGACACGTGTCCGCCGGACATCGCTCCGCGTCAGGGCAGCCTCGCGCCGGCGGCGGCGAAGGCACGGCGGGCTGGCCAGACATAACGCAGGTGATTCGGGAGCGTCCGATGAAAGCGGCGGACGCCTCGCGCGTACACCTGGAAACGGAGGTCGTCGGCGAATCCCCAGGGGACTTCCAGCAGTTCCCGGACGCGCGGGGGAAGCATGCCGCGGACCACCCATTCGGGCATCAGGTGCAGGCCCTTTCCGTGCGGCCGGAAAAGCTGGCCACGGAGCCGTAGGGCGCTCGGAGTGAGCCGGAGTCCGTGCGCGCACATATCGGCGTGGTATCGCCGAAAGGAAGCCCAGTCCGGTGGCACGACACGGTCGCTGATGCCGTACATCCGGTACCAGACACGGCATTCCGCATAGAGCCGTTCCCGCTCCGCCCCGGTCATCGGATGGTCGAACAACTCGATCATCGTGAACAGCCCGTCCACGAACGCCGCGTGCTCCCAGTGGAACACCTCGGGCGTGAGGGCGTGGTAGCGACGCCCCAGGTCGTCGGTGCCCTTGATCTCGGCGTGCAGGGTGGCCCCGATCCGCCGCCCGAAGGCGGGGCCGTCGTACACGGTGGAGATCGTCCTGGGTGCGGCCAGCGCCATCTGCCGCCACAGGTCGCCCGGGAAACGCGAGTGCTCCTCGCCCGCCGCGGCGATCGCCGGATGGAGGATGCGCAGCGCGGCGATCCGCGGCATCACCAGCCGGTACCTGCGGTCGCCGGCGTACCGCCACAACAGGGATCCGGGACCCAGCTCCTCCATGGCCTCCCCCGAAAATTCGACAGAGCTGCATAAGTGAGCACTTACGTTATCTCTCCGAGCGCCTGGCGACAAGTCGGACAGGCCGATCCTGTGAGCTGGAACACAGATTCCGGTGAGCGTGCAGGTCAGCTTTCCGGGGCTCTGGGAAAAGCGCCGGACGGGTCGACGCCACGGAGTGGACGACGTATCGTCCTCCGCAGAAGTAACGGGTTACTTATGACAAGTCGCGGGGGCGTGATGTGAACCTGCTCAACGAGACGACACGCACGGAAACAGCCGTTCTGGAACGGACCGGGGCGCATCTGGGGGCCTCCCGGGCCCGGCTGGCCGGCGTGCTGGGCGGGCTGGTCGAGGACCGGTCCCAGGGCACGCGGCTGTGGACGACCGACGGCCGGGAGTTCCTCAACGTCGGCGGATACGGGGTGTTCCTGCTGGGAGCGCGCCATCCCCGGGTCGTGGCGGCGGTCGAGGAGCAGCTGGGCCGCCACCCGCTCGGCACCCGCGCCCTGCTGGAGCCCGCCGCGGCGGAGGCCGCCGAGGCGCTGGCGGAGCGGGCTCCCGGCGGCCTGTCGAAGATCTACTTCGCGGGCGCGGGCACCGAGGCGGTGGAGGCCGCCGTCAAGATGGCCGCCACGCTCGGCAGGCACCGGCTGGTCGGAGCGCGCGACGGCTACCACGGCAAGACGCTCGGGTCGCTGCCGCTCACCGCCAACCCCACGTACCAGGCCCCCTTCCGGCCCCTGCTGCGGGCGGCCGAGCACGTGCCGTACGGCGACATCGCGGCGCTGGAGGCGACCGTGGCCGACGACACCTGCGTGGTGCTGGAGCCCGTCCAGGGCGAGGGCGGCGTCAACGTGCCGCCGCCGGGCTACCTCAAGCAGGTCGAGCGGCTGTGCCGGGAGCGCGGCGCGCTGCTGGTCATCGACGAGATCATGACGGGGCTCGGCCGGACCGGCAGCTGGTGGGCCTGCGAGCGCGACGGGGTCGTCCCCGACATCCTGCTGGCGGGCAAGAGCCTCGGCGGCGGGCTGCTGCCGGTCTCGGCGGCGATCGCCACCGAGGAGGCGTTCGCGGCACTGGACGCGGACCTGTGCCTGCACACCTCGACGTTCTCGGCGGCGCCGCTGGGCATGGCCGCGGCCCGGGCCACCCTCCAGGTCATCGAGGAGGAGGGCCTGGTGGAGCGGGCGGCCGTCATCGGCGCGCGGCTGCGCGCGACGCTGGACGACATCCGCCGGCGCGAGTGCCCCGGCCTGCTCGTGGACGTGCGCGGTGCGGGCCTGCTGATCGGGCTGGAGTTCGCCGACCCGGGGCTGGCGGGCGGGTTCCTGCTCGAGCTGATCGACGCCGGGGTGATCGCGAACCACTCGCTCAACGCCGGTCCGGTCGTCCGGCTCACCCCGCCCGCCGTCCTCGGCTCCGCCGACGAGGCGTGGCTGGTCGAGGCGTTCGAACGCGCCTGCGTCGCCCTGCGGTCACTGAACGGCTAGGAGGAACGTGCTGTGAAGGTTCTCGTCACCGGCGGTTCCGGCGTGGTCGGGGTCGCCGTGCTCAGGGCGCTCGCCAGGCACGGGCATCGAACCGTCGCGCTGGCCCGCAACCGGCCCGTCGAGGGCGCCGACGTCACGGTGCGGGGCGACGTGCGGCGGCCCGGCCTCGGGCTCGACGCGTCCGGACTGCGCACCGTGGGGGAGGGGCTCGACTGCATCGTGCACGCGGCGGGCGTGGTCGACTTCACCGCCGCGCCCGGGGCCGTGCGCGACGTCAACGTGACCGGCACCTCCCGCGTCCTGGACCTGGCACGCGAGACGGGCGCCCGCCTCGTCCACGTCAGTACCGCGTACATCGACGTGGTGGTCCCGCCGGACGTCACCGGAGGCGACGCCACCATGCGCCCCGGCGCCTACCTCACCAGCAAGCGGGCCGCCGAGGACCTCGTGCGCGACGGCGGCGTCCCGTACACGATCGTGCGGCCGTCGGTGGTCGCGGGCGACGCGGCGACCGGCGAGATCTCCGAGTACCAGGGCCTGCACAGCCTGGGCAGGAGCCTGGCGACCGGCTCCATCCCCCTGGTCCTGTCGCCCGAGGACGCCCTGTACGACTTCGTTCCCCGTGACGTCGTCGGGGAGGCCATCGCCGCCGTGGTGCGCGACGCGGCCGTCGGGGACACGTTCTGGATCACCGCGGGCGAGGCGGCACTGCCGGCACGGCGGGTGCTGGACGTGGTGGGCGAGGCGGCGCGGCGGCACGGGCTGCCCGGCGAGCCGGTCCGCCTGGTGGACGCCGAGATGTTCGAACGGTTGATCAGGCCCGCGTTCTACGACGCGCTGGACCACGGTTCCAAGAGGAAGATCGCCAACCTGCTGGCGACGCTGGCCACGCTGTTCCAGCCCCGTCCGCTGCCCACCTCGCTCGGCGGCGGGCCCGGTGTCCCGCCCGCGCTGACCCGGGAGGCGGCCGAACGGGCCCTGGCAGCCTCGGTGGGCTACGTGCTGCGGGCCGAGGGACTGGCGAAGCGGGAGGTGGCGTGATGGCGGACATGACGGTGACGCTCGGCGCGCGGGTGCCGGGAGCCGACCCGGACGCCGTCTTCGCGCGGCTGCGGGACTTCCCCGGCTACACGCGGCACACCGACGTGGTCAAGGACGTGGTGATCACCGAGGAGCGCGACGGCGTCCAGCTCAGCGACTGGTCGGTGTACTTCCGCACCGGGCTGCTGCGGTGGACGGAACGCGACGTGATCGACACCGCGGCCCGGACGATCGTCTTCAGCCAGGTCCACGGCGACTTCGCGGTGCTGGAAGGCGGCTGGGCCGTCCTCGCGGACCCGGTGACCGTCCGGTTCCGGACCCGGTTCGACATCGGCATCCCCTCGCTGGCGGCGATGCTCAACCCGGTCGCGGCCAGGGCGCTGACCGCCAACACGACCGCGATCCTGCGGGGCCTGTTCGGCGACGGCATCGAGATCACCCCCTGACGGAGGACGCTGCCATGCTGCTGTACGAGACGCTCAGACGGTCGATGCGCAGGCATCCCGGCACCGTCGTGCGGTCGTCACGGGAGGCGACGACCTTCGCGGACCTGCTGCGCGAGGCCGACGCCAAGGCCGCGGCGCTCGACGTCGCGCCCTCGCGGGTCCTCATCACCCAGGGCAACCATCCCGGGTACGTGTCGACCCTGCTGGCGGTGCTCTCGCGGGGCCACCTGCCGATCCTGGCCGACCCGGCGCTGACCCCGAGGGAGATCGACGAACTCGTCGCCGGGTGCGGCATCGACCTGCTCATCCAGGACGACACGGCACGGCCGGTCCCCACCGGATGGCGCGGCGACCGTCCCGCCACCGATCCTCGTACCGAACTGTGCCGCCTCACCTCGGGCTCGACGCGTTCGCCGGGATGCATCGAGTTCTCCGGGGAGGCCGTGCTGAACGCGGCGCGGACGTGGGCGCGGGCCAGCGGGCTCGGCCCCTCGGACACCAGCCTGTGCTTCGCGGGCCTGTACAACGGGCTGGCCTTCAACACGACGCTCATCCCGTCGCTGCTGACCGGCGCCGGGCTCGTCCTCCCGGGAGGACTGCCCAGCGCCGGGACCATCCTCCGCACCGTCACCGCGACCAGCCCCACGATCCTGGTGGCGTTCCCGGCCGCGTACGAGCGGCTCACGTCGCGGCAGGCGCGGGATCTCGGCTCCGACACGTTGCGCGCGCTGCGGGGCATCCGGTTGCGGCTGTCGTCGGCGGCCCCGCTGCCGGACTCCGTCGCCGCGCACGTCGCGGAGCTGTCCGGCCCGATCTCCGACTACTACGGCATCGCCGAGACCGGCCCCGTCACCTTCAACGAGGACCCGCGGGGCACCGGCGGGCAGGGACGCCTGCTGCCCGGCGTGCGGGTCACCTCACGTCCGCGTCCCTCCGACGGCGTCGCGGTCCTGCACGTCCACACGCGGTCGATGGGGACGAAGTACCTCAACTACCCCGGCGAGTTCGAGCAGGCCATCGCCCCGGACGGCGCCTATGTCACCTCCGACGTCGGGACGGTCACCGCCGACGGGCGGCTGCACCTGGAGGGACGTGCCCTGCCGACCCTGAACATCGGCGGCCGGAAGTTCACCGCCGAGTCCGTACGACGGCCGCTGCTGGAGCATCCCGACGTCATCGACGCCTTCGTGACGCACCTGACCACTCCCAGCGGCCGGGACTGCGTCGGGGCGGCCGTCGAGACCGTCACCGAGCTGGAGGTCCCGAAACTGCGGCGGTACCTCATGGACGCCGTGTCCGCCTACAAGGTCCCCGAGGTCCTCGTGGTCACCGACCGGCTGCCGCGCGGTGCCTCCGGGAAGGTCAAGGCGGCCGAGACCAGGGCGCTGCTCGCGGCGGCCTTCGACCGGCCCGCCGAGGAGGAACAGCGATGAGCACCATCACCGACATCGCCCACATCGTGGCGACCGCGACCGACGGCACCATCCCCGTCACCGCCCACACCGACGAGACCACGACCTTCGCCGAACGAGGCATGACCTCGCTGGCGTTCCTGCGCATGGTCGACGCCCTCGAGCTGAAGTACGGCGTGGAGATCGACCTGGAGACCGAGCTGGACCGTCTGACGACCGTCTTCTCGATCGCCGCGTACCTCAGGGACCACGATGCCGTCGATGACTGACCGCCGGGCGGACCCGCTCGCCGAGGTCGAGGCGATCATGGCACAGGTCGCCGCGCACGAGGACGGTGAGTTCCCGCGCGAGATCTTCACCCGGCTGATGGCGACCGGTCTCGCGCGGCTCGTCCTGGCCGACGAGCCCGACCTGCGGAAGTTCTGCACGGCTGTCGAGCGGATCGCCTACGACTGGCTGGCGCTGGCGGAGTCCGTCCACCTCCAGACGCTGGCCGCGTGCACGGTGGCCCGGTTCGCCTCCGGCGAGGTGCGTGCCGAGTACCTGGACGACCTGGCCGACGGGCGAGCGATCGGCGCGAACTGCGTCAGCGAGGAGCAGGCGGGGTCCGACATGGGGGCCATCGCGCTGGCCGCCGTCCGCGACGGCGATGTCTACCGGCTCACCGGGAGGAAGACGTGGGTCGGGCACGCTCCGGTGGCGAACCTGCTGAACGTCTATGCCCGCACCAGCGACGCCGGGCTAGGCGGCATCACCTGCTTCCTGGTGGACGCCTCGGCACCGGGCGTCCGGGTCGCCCCACCGGCACGCAAGCACGCCGCGGCGGCGCTCCCCACGGCCGACGTCACGTTCGAGGACGTGGTGGTGCCCGCGACGCGCGTCCTCGGCAGGCGGGACCGGGGCGCGCGCGTCGCCGAGGAGCTGTTCACCCAGGGGCGGATCGGGCTGGCCGCCTGCGCGGTCGGGCTCGGGCAGGCGGCGGTGGACCGGGCCGTCGCGTACGCCCGGCGGCGCGTGCAGTTCGGCGCGCCCGTCATCCGTAACCAGGGCGTGTCGTTCCTGCTCGCCGACATGGCGACGCGGGTCCAGGCGGCCCGCCAGCTGCTGTACCGGGCGTGCGCGGAGGTCGCGGGCGGCGGCGCGGACGCGCTGCTGCTGTCCGCGCAGGCCAAGCTCTTCGCCACCGAGGCCGCGATGCGCGTGACCACCGACGCCGTCCAGGTGCTCGGCTCGGCGGCGTACCTGCCCGGCGAGCCCGTCGAGCGCTGGATGCGCGAGGCCAAGCTCCTCCAGATCATCCAGGGCACCAACCAGATCCAGCGGCAGGCGATCGCCGCGCGGCTGTAGGGGGCGATGAGATGTCCGCGCTCGTGAGGCAGGCGGCGGTCGGCGCACGCGCGCTGTCGGCCGGCGGCCACGACGACTTCAACCAGGGCCAGATCTCCTGCCGCCGTCCCGGGGCCGCCCACTTCATGATCAAGCAGGCGCTCGTCGGGTTCGACGAGTGCACGCCGGACGACTTCGTCGAGGCGTCCGTCGACCACGCCGCCGCACCCGACCCCGCCGCCCCGCCGGAACTGCCGCTGCACCAGGCCGTGTACGCCCACCGCCCCGACGTGGGGGCCATCGTGCACAGTCACGCCCCCGCCGGGCTGGTCTTCGGGGCGCTGGAGGAGGACCTCGTGCCGCTCAGCCACGAAGGGGCGCTGCTCGCCGGGGAGGTCCGGCGGTTCCTGGACACCAGCAACACGGTGCTGACCATCGGCACCGGGAACGCCATCGCCGCCTGTCTCGGCGACGGCCTCGGCGTCTTCCTCGTCAACCACGGCACCGTCGTCGTGGGCAGGAGCGTCCGCCACGCGGTCGTGTTCGCCCTGCTCCTCGAACGCGCCTGCCGTCTCCAGCTCGACGCGCTCGCCGCCGACCGGCCCTTCAGGACGTCCAGTGACCTGGACGTGAACGCGAAACGGGACTACATCTATGCCGACCTCTCCGTTCGGTCGTACTGGGAGCACACCCGCCGCCGGGTTCTCCGGCTCTGCCCTGAGGCCCGGGACTGGACCTGACGATCCGCCGCCCCGGATGGTGTGGGGCGACCTCACCCATCCGGCCGTTCCGGCTCCCGCCAAGAGCACCGCCCTGGAGGGACGCGTCGCCGGTGCGGCGGTCAAGGTGGCGGACGCGGTCGGCCGCCGTGGCGGCTCGGCCGCCCGGTACGTCCCGTCGGCCGGTGCCTGCTACCCCTACGAGACACTGCTGTGCACCCGTGACCTGCGCGCCTCCGCGGTGCTCGACCTGGCCAGGCGGCGGCTGGTCGTCCGCGCGGCCGACCGCTTCCCGCTGGAGGACGAGGAGTACGTCTGCGTGCTGGTCGGCCGCCCCTGGCTGTCGATGCGCAAGTACGGCGCCCGCGGTTTCCTCTACCACCTGATCGACAGCGGCCACGCCCTGCTCAACCTGGGGCTGCTCGACACCGCAGGGCCGCTCGGCACGGTCGAGGTGTCCCACCTGCACGGTGAGGCGCTGGCCGCCGGGGTCGTCACCGCCGGGCCGCCCTACCGGCCGGGAGGGTGGCGGCTGATCACCACCGACGGCGCGCAACTCCAGACGGGGCGCAGCGAGTTCGAGCAGTGGGCGATGGACCTGTGCCCGGACGGCCCGCCCCGCCCGGTGCCGTTCGACGTGCTCGGCGAGCCCGTCCTGGGGCTGGCCGCCGAGATCCCACGGCGTGGTCGGCGAGCGCGTTCGCCGTGCCCGGCGGCGGTGGCCGGATCACCGAACGGGTCGCCGCGGGCGTCGAGCTGGCGCGCACGGCGCTGGACGGGCTGCGGCTGGAGGCCCCGGGCGTCCATCTCCTCGACCGCGCCGACCTCGACGGCGACCTGCTGGCCGGGCTGGCCGGGCAGGAGCACCTGACCTCCGCCTCGACGTTCGTGGTGCTGAGTTCGCCGCGCGCCCCCGACGACGCGGCCATCGGCGTGGGCCTGCAGTCGCTGCTGGTGGCGTGCGGTGTGGCGGGCCAGGTGCTGTACCTCGTCGCCGCCCGCCACGGCTTCGGCGTCACGGGGGTCGGCGGCTTCGACCCGGCGTTCTGGAACCGGCACCTGCCGCCGGGGCGGCACGCGGTCTACCTGGTGGCGTTCGGGCGGCCCGTCGCCGCCGACAAACACGACGCGCTGGATCCGGGCGCGCACGGCTGAACAGGAGGGACATGAGCGACGACATCCCACCCCGGCAGTTCCGGGAGGCCGCGGCGGTGCTCGCCGCGGCGTTCTCCGCCGACGGTCTCTGGAACGACGTCCGGCCCTCCGGTTCGCGGCGCGCCGACCGGGCGCTGTACCGGTTCTTCCGCGGTGAGCTGGCGATCGCCCGGCGGCGCGGCGGCATCGTCCGGGCGACCCGGGACGGCGGGGGGCGGATCACCGGGGTGATCATCGCGTTCACCGACGGTGAGCGCACGAGCCCCTGGTGGGCCTGGATCCACCGGCTGCCCGCGATGCTGCTGTGCGGCGTCCGGACGTCACGGACGCTGATGGCGAAGCTGGAGCAGGTCGAGCGGGCGCACCCCCGTGAGCCGCACGTCTACTTCTACTACGTGGGCTCCGAACGGCTCGGCGGGGGAGCCGTGCTGATCCGCAAGGTCATGAAGATCGCCAGGGAGGCCGGCCTGCCCTGCTACGGCGAGGCCAAGTCCCCCGACGTCGTGGAGCTGTGCACGATCCTCGGCTGGGACGCCGGGCCGCCCATCGACCTCGGCGACGGGCACAGCGTCACCCCGGTGTGGTGGCGCGGACCGGTCCCGGTCGCATGATCGCCTTCCTGACGCGCGTCGCGGTGCGCGCCCCCAGGGCCGTGCTGGCGGTCACCGCGCTGGCGTTCCTGGCCTGCGGGCTGCTGGGATCCCAGGCCCCCGGGAGGTTGTCGTCGGGCGGCTTCCTGGATCCGGAGGCCGAGTCGTCGAAGGCCGCGGCGGTCATGGCCCGGGACTTCGGTCTCGGCGGGATGCAACTGCTGCTGACCGTGGAGTCCCCGGGCGGGATCGGGGCGGCCCGCGACCGCGCCCTGCGGATCGTCGCCGATCTGCGCCGCGATCCCCGGATCGAACGCGCCGTGTCCCCGTGGAGCGACCCGGCCGCGGCGTCCGGGCTGGTCAGCGGGGACGGCAGGCTCGGCGTCATCGTCGCCTCGGTGCGCGGTGACGACGACACCGCACCCGAACGGGCCCACGAGATCGCCAGGCGGCACGTGGGGGAGTCCGGCGGGGTCACGGTCGCGGCGGGCGGCCAGGCCATCGCGTTCTTCGAGATCAACGACCGGTCCGCCCGGGACATCGCGCTCGCCGAAGCCGTCGCCCTGCCGATCACGTTCCTGCTGCTGGTGCTGTTCCTGCGCAGCGTGGTCGCCGCGCTGATCCCGGTGGTGGTCGGCGTGACGGCGATCGTGGGCACGACCGCGGTCCTCTACCTGACCACCTTCGCGACCGAGTTGTCGGTCTTCGCGATGAACCTCACCACGGCCCTGGGCCTGGCGCTGGCCATCGACTACTCGCTGCTGATCATCAGCCGGTACCGCGAGGAGACCGACGGGGGCCTGAGCCGCCGGGCGGCCGTGGCCGTCGCGATGCGCCACGGCGGGCGGGCGGTGGTCTTCTCCGGGGTGACCGTGGCGATCTCCCTGGTCGGGACGCTGTTCTTCCCGATGTACTTCCTGCGCTCGATGGCGTTCGCCGGGGTGGCGGTGGTGGGCCTGTCCATCCTGCTGACGCTCACCTGCGTGCCCGCCCTGCTGGTGCTGCTCGGCCCCCGCATCCGGCGCCGGTCCGGGACGACGGCCTCACCGGTCGAGCGGGCCTTCCTGTACCGGACGACGGTCGCGGTCCAGCGCCGCCCGGTGGTCGCGGGCCTCGGTGCCCTGGTCGTCCTGGGGGTGCTCGGCTCACCGATCCTGGGCCTGCAGGTCGGGCTTCCTGATGACCGGGTGCTCACCGGCGACTCCAGCGCCCGCGACGTGGGGGACCAGATCCGCGCGCGTCTCGACCAGGACGTCACCGGCACCATCACCGTCGTCGTCCCCGAACGCGCGGGAGACCTCGACGGATACGCCGCCGCCCTGTCCGGAGTGCCGGACGTCTCCGCCGTCGTCGCGCCCGGTGGCACCTACGTCGACGGCGGCAGGAAAGGCCCCGGCGATCCGCGTGCCGGAACACCGGACACGGCCTACCTGTCGGTCTCCACCCCGCTCGACCCGTACTCCCGTGCGGGCGAACGGCAACTCGAACGGCTGCGGGCGATCGACCCTCCGGCACCGGTGCTGTTCGGCGGGCTCGCCCAGCAGAACCAGGACACGGCGGAGGGCATCATGGACGCCGTCCCCCTGGCGGTCGCCTGGATCGCGGGGGTCACGTTCGTGCTGCTGCTGCTCCTGACCGGCAGCATCGTGCTGCCGATCAAGGCGCTGCTGCTCAACACCGTGTCCCTGTCGGCCACGTTCGGCTCCCTCGTGTGGATCTTCCAGGACGGCAACCTCGGCGGCCTGGGGACCGAGCCGACCGGATTCCTCATCGCCACGGTGCCGGTGCTGCTGTTCTGCATCTCCTTCGGGCTGTCCATGGACTACGAGGTGTTCCTGCTGTCCCGGTTCAAGGAGGAGTGGGACGCCTCCGCCAGGACCGCGCGGGACAACGACCGCGCCGTCGCCCTCGGCACCGCGCGCACCGGACGGGTCATCACCGCCGCCGCCCTGCTGATGATGGTGGTCTTCGCGGGCATCATCACCAGCCAGGTGTCGCTGATGCGGATGTTCGGTGTCGGCCTGACCCTCGCCGTCCTCGCCGACGCCACGCTGGTGCGCCTGGTCCTCGTCCCGGCGTTCATGCGCCTCGCCGGACGCCTCAACTGGTGGGCGCCCGCACCGCTGCGCCCGGCCCTCGCCAGGTTCGGGCTGCGCGAGGCACCCGGAACGGCGATGGAACGACGAACGTGAAAGCCTTATTGGACTCTGGGTCTTGTCGGTGTGCCGACAAGCGGCCTAGGTTACTCGCGGGAAATACGCCCCCCGGTCGAGGAGCCCGCCATGAGACCCATGTCCCGCTGGACCATCCCCCTGGCCGTGGCGGCGGTGGCCCTGTCGCTGACGGCGGGCGGAGCCGAGCGGGCCACGGCGGGTGCGCCGGTGGACACGAGGGTGCCGAGGGCGGACTGTGGTCCGGGCTCCGCGCCGGAGACCGGTCTGCAGGGCCAGGTGCCGTTGCGGGACCGTACGAGTGGCCGCAGCCAGCGGGGTTACTGGTGCAACCTGGAGCTGGTCAGCCGGTACCAGGGGCAGGGTCAGGGCACGGTCGGCGCGTCCTATGGCACGTGCCAGTACCTGGGGACGATCCTGCCGAGCGCTCTGAACGCCAAGCACAAGGGCGTCAACGTCGTCGACATGTCCGACCCGCGACGGCCCCGCCTTGCGACCTCGCTCGTCAGCCCCGCCACGTTGGGTGGGACGTGGGAGACCCTCAAAATCCATGAGGGTCGTGGGTTGCTGGCGGCGGTGTCGGTCGGTGCCCTGAGCGGCGGGTTCTTCGTGTCGGTGTACGACGTGAAGACCGACTGCAGGCGGCCTCGGCTGCTGAACGGGATCCACGGCACGAAGCTGACGATGCCGGGCCTGTTCCCCGGGCACGAGGCGGGCTGGTCCCCGGACGGGCGCACCTACTGGACGACCGGGACGGTCGGCGGCACGATCGCGGCCCTGGACATGACGGACCCGCGACGCCCCCGGGTGATCTACAACGGGACGACCGGGCTGGTCAACCACGGCCTCGGCGTCAGCCGCGACGGCAACCGGCTGTATGTGGCGAACCTCCCGGCCGGGATCATCACCTTCGACGCCAGTGACGTCCAGCGGCGCAAGCTCCGCCCGCAACTGCGGCGGATCTCGGAGGTGAAGTGGTCGGACGGGCTGGTCACCCAGCACGCCATCCCGTTCACCGACCGGGGCAGGCCGTACCTGCTGGTGGTCGACGAACTGGGATCCGGCGGGGTGCGGATCCTGGACCTCTCCGACGAGCGCAGGCCCAGGATCGTCCGGCAGCTGAAGCTGGAGATCAACCGGCCCGAGCACATCAGGACCCGTGGGGCCGACACCGAAAAGAACGGCATCTTCGGCTACGACTCGCACTACTGCACGCTGGACCGCCTCACCGACCCCACCGCGCTGGCGTGCGGGTGGGTGCAGTCGGGGATCCGGGTGTTCGACGTGCGGGACGTCATGCGGCCCCGGGAGATCGCCTACTTCAACCCGCCCGCCCAGGTCGGCAAGCGCAAGCAACTGGTGAACTCCGCGCACGCCTTCGTGCCGTTCGGCGCCTACTTCTCCGACATCCTGCAGGACTATCCCGGCAAGCCGCCGATGTACACCGGTGAGACCGACATGACCGCCGACTGGTGCATGTCCCCGCCGCGCTTCGACGGCGACCGCCTGTGGGTCTCCTGCGACGACAACGGCGCGTTGCTGCTGCGCTTCACCAACAACGCCTACCCCTTGCGATGAGCCGGGGCCGCAGCGCCGGGAGGATCTTCTCGGCCATCGCGTTCCTGGTCATCGGGGCGACGGCGGCGACGTTGTGGCACAGCACCGGGCCCGCGCCGAGCACGGTACGGGCCCCGGCCGCCGTGGACGTCGGGTTCAGCCAGGACATGATCGTCCACCACCAGCAGGCCGTCACGATGGCCCAGACGGTGCGCGGCCGGGTCAGCCCGCCGGTGGCCCGGCTCGCCCTGGCGATCGAACTGAACCAGCTTCGCGAGATCGGCCAGATGCAGGGCTGGCTGGCCCTCTGGAACGCCCCCCAGGTGCCCTCCGGACCCCCGATGACCTGGATGTCCGATGGTCACCAGGGACACGGCTCCCGTCGCGCCGCCGACGACCCGATGCCCGGCCTGGCCTCCCAACCCGAACTCGACCGCCTCGCCGAGGCCAAGGGCAAGGACCTGGACGCCTGGTTCCTGCAACTGATGATCCGTCATCACCAGGGCGGCCTGGCCATGACGACCGCCGCCGCCCGGACCGCGACCCATCCCCAGGTACGCGCGCTGGCCACGCTCATGACCACCGAGCAGCACAAGGAGATCGCCACGATGACCGGCCTGCTCGCCGCCCTCGGCGAGCGCCCCCTCCCGGCCCCGAACGGCTGAGCGGGCCGGTCGTTCACCCGCCCTGCGCCTCCTGCCGGATGCGGTCGAACTGCGCGCCCATCGCCTCGGCCAGCGCCGTCGCCCCCGACAGCGGCCGGACCATCACCGTGAGGTCGTCGATCAGGCCGTCCTCATCGAAGTGCAGGAAGTCGCAGCCGTGCACCTCCTTGCCGTTCACCGTCGCCCGGAACACCAGCGCGTGGTCGCGGCCGTCCGGGCCCTCGAGCTCCCGTACGTAGCGGAAGTCCTCGAAGACCCGCAGGACACCCCGCAGGATCGCCGCCGTCATCGCCTTCCCCGGGTACGGCTGGTAGGCGACGGGGCTGGTGAACACGACGTCCTCGGCGAGCAACGCCTCGATGGCCGCGATGTCGCGTGCTTCGACGGCCTGGCGGAACGGGTTCATGCGGCACTCCCTGCTCGAGGTAATCACTTTGTTGAGTATGACACGAAGTGGATAGTCAACTAGGCTACCCTGCATGGCGTTGCGCAACGCGGTGATGGCCGCGCTCCTGGAAGGCGAGGCGTCCGGCTACGACCTGGCCAAACGGTTCGACGCGTCGGTGGCCAACTTCTGGATGGCCACCCCCCAGCAGCTCTACCGGGAGCTGGACAGGATGGAATCGGAGGGCCTGATCGTCGCGCGGGTCGTCCCGCAGGAACGCCGCCCCACCAAGCGGCTGTTCTCCCTCACCGACGCCGGGCGGCGCGCGCTGCACGAGTTCACCGCGACGCCGCCCCGTCCGGGCGCGATCCGGGAGGAGCTGATGGTGCAGGTGCAGGCCGTGGACGCCGGTGACCTCGACGCCGTACAGGGCGCGATCCGCGAGCGCATGGCCTGGGCGGAGGCGAAGATCGCCCGCTACGAACGGTCGCGCGCCCGGCTGCTGGACGGCCGCAGCGAGGAGGAGTTCCTCACCCACGCCGAACGTGTGGGGCCGTACCTGACGTTGATGCGCGGCCTGGAGTTCGAACGGGAGAACCTGCGGTGGGGCGAGCGGGCCCTGGCGGTGCTCGCGCGGCGTTCCACCGGCGCGAACACCGAGGCCAGGTGAGCCCGATGCCGTATCGCAGGTACGTCGCGGTCGGCGACAGCCAGACCGAGGGACTGAACGACGGCGACGAGACGGCCGGTTACCGAGGCTGGGCGGACCGGCTGGCCGAACTGCTGGCCGCCCAGGAACCCGGGTTCCGCTACGCCAACCTCGCCGTGCGCGGACGGCGCGCCGCCCAGATCCGGGCGGAGCAGACCGCTGCGGCCCTTGCGCTGGAGCCGGACCTGGTCACCGTCATGGCGGGCATGAACGACCTGGTCCGACCGGGTTTCGACGTCTCCGCCGTGTCCGCCGAACTCGACGCGATGCTGGCCGAGTTCACCGCCTCCGGCGCCCGTGTGGTGACCTTCACCTTCCCCGACGTCGCCCGCATCGCGCCGCTGGTCCGGCATCTGCGGCCCCGCCTGCTGGAGTTCAACGAACGCATCCGCGCCATGGCCCGTCACCACGACGCCCTGCTGGTGGACACCTTCCATCACCCGGTGACCACGGACCCCCGGCTGTGGAGCACCGACCGGATCCACGCCACGCCGCTCGGGCACGCCCGTATCGCGGCGGCGGTCGCCCACGCCCTGGAGGTGCCCGGCGCCGACGGCTCCTGGGCCGACCCGCTTCCGGCGCTGCCGCCCCTCGCGCCCTGGCAGCGCGCCCGCGTCGAGCTGACCTGGGCGGCCACCTTCCTCGGCCCGTGGGTGCTGCGCCGTCTGCGAGGCCGCTCCTCCGGGGACGGCCGCACCGCCAAACGCCCCGACCTCCTCCCCGTCACCACTGGGCGGGCTTGAGGACTACCGGGCGTCGCGCAGAAGTTCGGCGGCGTGCTCGGGAACGATGTCGTTGATGAAGGCGTCCATGCCCGACTCCGAGCCCGCCGGGTACTTGAGCTTCCCCGGAGCCCGGCGTGAGGAGAACAGCTCCAGGTGGAGCCAGGCCAGGTCACGGTCGCGGCGTACCGGGGCCTGGTGCCATGCGGCGACGTAGGGCATGCGCACGCCGAAGACCCCGTCCAGGCGCGTGAGCACGTCCGGGTAGAGGCGGGCGAAGTCGTCCCGTTCGGCGTCGTTCAGGGAGGGCAGGTCGGGGACACGCCGGTGCGGGTAGAGGTGGACCTCGAACGGCCAGTGCGCCGCGGCGGGCACGAACGCCAGCCAGTACTCGGTCTCGGCGACGACGCGTACACCCGCCTTGATCTCGGCGTCCAGCACGTCGGCGTACAGGTCGCGCCCGGTGCGGGCACGGTGTGCGCGGACGTTGCCGAGCATCCGCCCGGTCCGGGGGGTGACGAACGGATAGCCGTAGATCTGGCCGTGGGGGTGGGCCAGCGTGACACCGATCTCCGCGCCCCGGTTCTCGAAGACGAAGACCTGCTCGACGGACGGCAGCCGGGCGAGCGCCTCGGTGCGGTCGGCCCAGGCGTCCAGGACGGTACGCACACGGCGCGGCGGCAGGTCCCCGAAGGAGCCCTCGTGGTCGCTGGTGAAGCAGACGACCTCGCACCGCCCGTTCTCGCCGGACAGGGAGGGGAAACGGTTCTCGAAGACCGCCACGTCATAGGCGAACGCCGGTATCTCCGTCGCCCGTTCCGCCGTCGAGGGGCACAGGGGGCACTCGTCGTCGCTGGGCAGATGGGTGCGTCCCTGCCGGTGCGCGGCCACGATCACCCACTCGTCGCGGAGCAAATCGTGACGCAGTTCCGACAACGCCTCGCCACGGGCGGGATCCCGCCGGTCGGCCGGGACGCCCTCGGGCGGGGCGGCGCCGTCGAAGTAGTACAGCAGCTGACGGCCGTCGGCCAACCGGGTCTCGATGCGTTCCACGGGACTCCTCGCCTGCGGGTGCGTGCACGTCGATGGTGGCGCATCGCGGCAGGCCCCCGCGTCACGACCCCGACTTGACTTAGAGCGCGCTCCAACCGGCAGGCTGAACGGCATGGACGAAGGGCTGACCATCGCGGAGGCCGCCGAGCGGGCCGGGCTGACGACGCACACGCTGCGGTACTACGAGAAGGCCGGGCTGCTGGACGCGCCCGAGCGGTCCATGATCGGGCACCGCCGGTACGGCCCTCGGGACATGGAGCGCATCCGCCTGATCACCCGGCTCCGCGCGACCGGCATGGCGATCGCCGACGTCCGGCGGTACTTCGAGCTGGTCCGCGCGGGGCCGGAGACCACCGCCGCCCGGCTGCGGGTGCTGCGGGCGCACCGCGCGCGCGTCGTGGGCCGGATCGAGCAGCTCCGCGACGACCTGACGGCCATCGACCACAAGATCGCCCTTTACGAGCAACGTGAGAAAGAGGCCGAGATGAGCACGCGCACACTGGGACAGGGCCTGGTCAGCTCGATGCTGGGGCTGGGCTGCATGGGCATGAGCGACTTCTACGGCTCCCGCGACGACGCCGAGTCGGTCGCGACGATCCAGCGGGCCCTGGACCTCGGCGTCACCCACCTGGACACCGCCGACATGTACGGGCCGTTCACCAACGAGCAGCTGGTGGGCCGCGCCATCAAGGGACGGCGTGACGAGGTGCTGCTGGCGACCAAGTTCGGCATCGAACGGCTCCCCGACGGCACCCGGGTCGGCACCAACGGACGGCCCGACTACGTGCGGAAGGCCTGCGACGCCTCGCTCCAGCGGCTCGGCGTCGACCACATTGACCTGTACTACCAGCACCGCGTCGACCCGACGGTGCCCGTCGAGGAGACCTGGGGCGCGATGGCGGAGCTGGTGGAGGCCGGCAAGGTCCGCCACCTGGGGATCTCCGAGGCCACCCCGGAGACGCTGCGGCGGGCGCACGCCGTCCACCCGATCGCGGCGGGCCAGTACGAGTACTCGCTGTTCGCCCAGGACCTGGCGACCGACATCATCCCGACCCTGCGGGAGCTGGGCATCGGCCTGGTCGCCTACAGCCCGCTGGGCCGGGGCCTGCTCACCGGGACGATCACCAGCCGGGAGCAGCTCGACGCCGGCGACACGCGGGCGACCTCGTACTTCCCGAGGTTCCAGGGCGACAACTTCGACCACAACGTGGCCCTCGCCGCGCGGGTGCGGGAGCTGGCCGACGGCAAGGGCGTGACGGCGGCGCAGCTCGCGCTGGCCTGGGTGCTGGCCCAGGGCGAGGACGTCGTGGCGATCCCCGGCACCAAGCGCCGCGCCCGGCTGGAGGAGAACGCCGCCGCCCGCGAGATCAAGATCACCGATGCCGACCTCGCCGCCCTGGCCGAGGCCGTGCCCGCCGACGCGGTGGCCGGTGACCGCTACGCCGACATGAGCGCCACCCGCAACTGAACCCGGCAGTCCTCGGGGGCGTCCAGCGGTTCGTGG
>DATADI010000304.1:0-5038 GCA_036258615.1 Thermomonospora sp.
TATGGACCCGGGGCGTCCACACCCGACCCGGCCTTTCCCGGTACGGCGCCCGAGCCTGCCGCCTACAACACGCCTGCCTCCGGGCCTGGCGCGTCCACGCCCGACCCGGCCTTCCCCGGCACGGCACCAGAGCCTGCCGCCTATAACCCGCCTGCTTCCGGGCCTGGCGTGTCCACGCCCGACCCGGCCTTTCCCGGTACGCCGACGCCCGAGCCCGGCGGTTTCAGCCCGCCCACGCCAGGACCCGGCCGACCCTCCCCTGACCCGGCCTTCCCCGGTACGGCGGCGGAGGCTGCCGCCTACAACACGCCTGCTTCCGGGCCCGGGGGGTCCACGCCTGACCCGGCGTTCCCCGGTGCGCCTGAGCCCGGCGCCTATTACCCTGCGGCCGCCAGCCCGGTGACACCGGAAGCGGCGTTCCCCGGGGCTGGGGCCGCCGAGCCTGGGGCGTACAACCCGGCCGCACCTCACGCGGGGACGCCGGACGCGGCCTTCCCCGGTGCGGCGGTAGCGGAGCCGGGTGGGTTCGACGCGGGCGCGGCAGGTCCGGCGGGGGGCGTCATCGGCGGGTTCCCCGAGGCGGGGGCCGGGCATCCGGGGGCAGGGGTTCCCGGGGAGGCGGTGCGGCCGGGGGCGGTGGAAACGCCGCAGCAGTGGGGGCAGCCCACGGTGAACCCGCAGGCGCCGCAGGTGTCGGCGGACGCGCTGGTGCGGCGCAAGGCGCACGGCGACTCGGCGTTGCGCCGGGTGGGCCGGGGGGTGCGCAAGGCGGTCGGGGCGTCGGCGGCGGGCGAGCTGCGTGAGACGACCGGGATGGCGCAGCGGCTGCGGTCGCCGGTGCCCTCGTGCCGCCGGATCGCGGTGACCTCGATCCGGGGCGGCGCGGGCAAGACCACCGTGGCGGCGCTGCTGGCCACGGTGATCGCCGAGCACCGTGACGACCGGGTGCTCGCCATGGACGCCGACTCCGGGCTCGGCTCACTGCCGCTGCGGCTCGGCGTTCAGCCCGAGCGGTCCATGCACGACCTGGCGCAGGCGCAGCCGCGTTCCTGGGAGGAGACCGCGCAGTACCTCGCGGGCACCGAGGAGGGCCTGTGGGTGCTGTCGGCGACGGCGCGCGGTCAGGTGTCGGAGCTGGAACTGGAGACGTTCCAGTCGGCCGCCGCCGGGGTGAGCCGGTACTTCTCGGCCGCCGTCATCGACTGCGGTGCGGGCATCGTGGCGCGCCTGCAGCGGGGGGTGCTGGCGTCCGCGCACGCCCAGGTGTTCGTGACCCCCGGCACGGTGGACGGTGCGCTGAGCGCGCGGCAGACGTTGAGCTGGTTCGTCGGCAGCGGGTACGAGCAGCTGCTGTCGCGCACGGTGGTGGCGCTGGTGACGCACTCGCCGCACGCCGACGGCGACGCCGACCTGGAACGCGCCCGGCAGGTCCTCAGCGACGGTGGTCTTCCGGTCGTCGTCGTGCCCTACGATCGGCACCTGGCCACCGGTACGGCGATCACTCCCTCCCGGGTGAGCGGCACCGTCCGCACCGCGGCTTCCTGGATCGCGGCCGAGGCGTTCGCCCGGTCCCTCACCGGAGGAGCGGTGTGAGCACGGACGTGGTGGCGCTCACCAACGACAGACCCGACGTCGGCGCGGTCCTGGACGGGCTCGGCGCACGGCTGCGGCTGCCGCTGGCGGTGACGACGGCGGGGGGCGCCTGCCGGGTGTACGACGACTCGGGCCGCCTGGTGGTGTTCGTGCCCGACCCGGTGCTGGTGACGGTGCCCGGCGAGGTCGAGCGGCTGCTCGGCGACGGGGTCGGGGCCGCCGCGCCGGTCTGGTGGGTGGACATCCGCGCCGCCGCCGACCTGGAGAACGCCGAGCGGGTCGCGCGGTCGTGCGCGGAGGAGCTGGTCGCGCGGCACGGCGGTGCCGTGTGGAGCGGGGCCTTCCGGTGAGCGCGGTCCTCGATGTGGTGACGCCGCGGTCCATGGTGGTGCTCCAGGACCGTCCGGTGGTGGCGCTGTCCCCGTGGCTGGCGGAGGCGATGGCGGAGGCGTCCGGTTCGGGCCGGACGCTGCAGGTCGTGACGCCGCCGACGGCGCGGCTGTCGATGCCGCTGCGGGTGGCGGGCCCGGCGGTGCAGTGGGTGGTCCGCGACGGCGAGGGCTACTACGAGGGGCTGACCGGGCGTCCGCTGCGCTGGGACGGCTCGGCGTTCACCCCGGTGCCGGACGCCCGCGACTACGCGCCCGGGTTCGTGACCCGCCCGGTGGGCCCGGTCGGTGCGCAGCTCACGCTGACCTACCGGGCGCGCCACACCCGGCACGGCGTGCTCGGCGGCCAGGCCGAACGGCTGATCACCCTGCTGACCGGCCGTCCCCCGGCGGGCTGGGGCGAGGCCGAGCCGGTCGTTCATCGCTGGCGGCGGCCCGAGATGACCTCGTACGTGCGCGGGCTCGGTGACACGCCGGCGCGGCTGGTGGTGGTCGGCGCGGGCGGCGGTCGTACGGCGGTGGCCACCGTGGAGTTCTCGCAGGGCGGGGCCACGGAGGTCACCACGCTGACGGTGGGGCACCCGCCGTCCGACCCGCCTCCGGCGGCGCACCTTCCGGCGCTGGTGGAGGCGCTGGTCGCCGAGTACCCGGTGGCCTCGTTGCTGGCGCAGCTCAGCCCCGGCCGCCCGGACGTCACCTACGAGCCCCGCTGGATGGGCGCCCCGGCCCCGGTGGGGATGGCGGTGGCCGGTGAGCGCACCGGCCCGGCGGGCATCCCGGCCCGCCCGGCGGGGCCCGCGCAGGCGCCGATGACCTGGTTCGAGCTGGGCGACGGCCGGTCCGCGGAGGGCTGGCAGCGGCACCAGGCGCTGCTGCGTCACCTCACTCCGGCGTGAACCGTGCCAACGTGATCGTTCTGTGACGTTTGAGATCGCCGACATGACGGAAGAGTCGGTAGTTTCTGAGAAATGCGCGTGGGACGGAGACGGCTCTGGACCGCCCTCGGGGCGACCGGCGCCGCAGTGGCCGCCACGGCGGGTCTCGTCGTGGCCTTTTCGGGGGAGGACCGGCCTCCGGTCCAGTTGCAGCAGGCCGCCGCGAGCGAGGTGATCGGCGCGGTCGCGGCGCGTGACGTGGAGACGTACTGGACGCCGGAGCGGATGGCCCGCGCGGTTCCCGTGCGGGGCCGTGACTCCGGCGGGGTGTCCTCGGCGGCGGCGGAGCGGACCGCCGTCGCGTACGGCGGCATCCCCACGGTCGGCGCGCTGTTCTTCAACAACGGCAGCGGAGACCGGTACTGCACGGGCGCCGTGGTCAACAGCCCGTCCCGCCAGCTCGTCATCACCGCCGCGCACTGCGTGCACGGCGGCAAGGGACGCGGCTACTACCGCAACATCGCGTTCGTGCCGAAGTACGACCGCGGCAAGCGGCCGTACGGGGTGTGGACGGCCCGCAAGCTGTTCGTCCACAGGTTGTGGGCGACCCAGAGCGACGTGGACCTCGACTACGCGTTCATCTCGCTGCACCCGCGCAACGGCCGCAAGATCCAGCACGTGGTGGGCGCGAACCTCATCGCCGTCAACAAGGGGTACGTCAACACGGTCACCGTGACGGGCTACCCGAAGATCACGCGGGACCGCCGGGACCGGCCGATCTGGTGCCGGACCACGACCCGCAAGCAGGCGCGCTACCAGATCCGCATGGAGTGCAACGGCTTCTACGGCGGCACCAGCGGCAGCCCGTGGCTGCTGCGGTACGACTCCTCCTCGCGCACCGGGTACATCAACGCGGTCCTCGGCGGCTACCAGGGCGGCGGCAGCGTCCACTGGATCTCGTACGCGTCGTACTTCGACGACGACCTCGTCCGGCTGCGGAACTACGCCAGCAACCACGCCTGACCGCCGACCCGAAGGTCCACCTTCGTACCGGCAGGCCCGCCCGCCTGAAACGCGGCGCGGGCCTACCGGACGGCTCGGGTGAGGGAGGGCGCGGCGCTCAGGGGCGGATCGCCCGGCGGTCGCGGGCGCCGCGCCGGGGCAGCAGCCTGCGTCGCCGGGGTGCCTGGTGCTGGGCCCGTTCGGTGTCGGGGTGGACGGGCGGCGGCCACGCGGCGTCATCGAACGCGTCGTCGTTGACACCGGGCATCGGGACGGGCGGCGGCAGCCGGTCCAGGAGGTGACGGCAGCCGAGCGCCGTCGCGATCCGCTCGGCGGCCGGGGTGGTCGTCATGAGCCCGCCGCATTCGCAGCGTTCCACGAGGGGCCCGGTGGTGTCCGCGAGGGCGGCCAGGTCAGCGGTGCTGAGCCGGCGGAGCCGGCGCAGGTGGTGGACGTGCTGTCCGAAGGCATGGGCGAGGGCGGCCTGCTGGTACATCTCGGCCGCGCCCGGCTCGGTGATGCGCCGCCCCCAGACGTCGGTCCACCGGCGGTGGTCGAACGGGGTGTGCCGGGCGCAGTCGCGCAGCGCGCCGCGGGCCCGCTCGGCCTCGTGCGTCTCGGAGATGCGCGCGGTGCGCCACACCGTGAGCAGGACGGTGCGGTGGCCGGGGGCGCACCAGTAGACCAGCCCCGCGGGCTCGGTCTTCGGGTACAGCCGCATCACCTGCAGGGGATCGCGTTCACCGCCGATGCGCCGGACGCGCGGCCCGGCGCGCAGGGCGCCGAGGGCGGCGATCTGGTTGAGGGCGAACGCCGCGATGCCGAACTCGGCCGCGACGAGCTGCTCGGCCCAGTCGGCGACCTCAGGCTCCAACTCGATGACTCGCCGTTTCATGACCGAAAAATTACCCTTTGCCCCACCCCAGGTCACGATACGGAAACGCTAGGTCATCACCACTCCTCCGCCACGCGCCAAGCCTTGACCAGCCCCCTTTTCCGACGGTCAGGACGTGGCGAGGTGCCGTGCGGCCTCGCGGGCGGCGGCCGGGGAGTCCGACCACAGCGCCCCGCGCAGGGCGTGCGCCAGCCGGGCCAGGCGGTGGGCGCGCCGGCGTTCGGCGTCGGCCATCCGGGCGAACGGCCCGGGGTCGCTCGCCCGGCGCGAGTCGTCCAGCCAGG
>DATADI010000305.1:0-2699 GCA_036258615.1 Thermomonospora sp.
CGGGGAGCCGGCGGCCGGGTCGGCGATCGCGGCGCGCAGCGCGCGGTAGGCGTCGCCGGCGTCGGCGGGCCGCCCGGCGGTGATCTCGGAGATCGCGGTGACGAACGTCTCGTACCAGGACCGGACGGTGGCGGGGTTGGCGTGGCGCAGCGCGAGGGCCTCGGCGACGACGGCGACGGCGAGGGGCCCGGCGAACTCGGCGCGCAGCTCGGCCTGTCCGGCGGGCCGCAGGGCGGTGATCAGCCGCTCGACCTCGTCGTGGACGAAGGCGGTGAAGCGTTCGCGGGTGCGGGCGGGCCGGAAGGGGCGGGCGAACGGGTCGCGGTGGCGGGTGTGGCGGGGGCCGTCCAGGGACAGCATGCTGGGGCCGATGACCTGCGCGGTGGAGAAGCGGGGGTCGTCGACGGTGAACGTGGCGGCGTCGCGCATCACCCGCAGGGCCAGGTCGTGGCGGGTGACGAGCCAGCCGCCGAGGGCGGGCAGCCAGGAGACGGGCTCGTGGTCGCGGAGCCTGGCCAGCGCGGGGTGGGGGTCGTGGGCCAGGTCCTCGGCCGTGACCGTGGCGCCGAGGGGGCAGGAGGTCATTCCCGCAGCCTAGGCGGCCTGGCGGGCCCACCAGTCACGGCCCTCGGGCGGGAGGGTGTACAGCGGGTCGTAGTACTCGTACCGGCGGGTGAGGGCGTCGGGGTCGGCGGCGTCCAGGGCGGTGCGGTAGTTCTTGGTCCAGTAGGAGACGCCGCGGACGCGGTCGTAGCCGGCGAGCTGGTGGACCCAGCGCTTGCCGACGTAGGGGACGTCGCAGACGATGCGGGGGGTGGCGAAGCCGGGCAGGTAGCCCATGATGGCGTGCTGGAGGTCCTGGGCCTCCCAGACGGCCAGCCGCCAGTGCTCGCTGCCGGGGATCATGTCGCACAGGTAGAGGTAGTACGGCATGATCTGCGCCTCGTCGAGCAGCGCGAACGACAGGTCCAGCAGGGCGTGCGGGTCGGTGTTGACGCCGCGCAGCAGGACGCCCTGGTTGCGGACGTCGCGGACGCCGGTGTCCAGGAGGGCGCGGGCGGCGCGGGCGACCAGGGGGGTGACGGAGCGGGCGGTGTTGACGTGGGTGTGCACGGCGAGCTGGACGCCGCGGCGGCGGGCCCGGGTGGCCAGGCGTTCCATCCCGGCGCGGACCTCGTCCTGCAGCCAGTGCTGGGGCAGGCCCATGAGGGCCTTGGTGGCCAGGCGGATGTCGCGGATGCTGTCGATGTCCAGCAGGCGGGTGACGAAGGACTCCAGGCGGGGCCAGGGCATGTTGGCGACGTCGCCGCCGGAGACGACGACGTCGCGGACGCCGGGGGTGCGGCGCAGGTAGTCGAGCATGGCCTCGTGCCGGTCGGCGGGTTTGTGGCCGAACCTGAGCTTCTGCACGGTGGGGGTGGAGGTGCCGACGAGGTCCATGCGGGTGCAGTGGCCGCAGTACTGGGGGCAGGTGGGCAGGATCTCGGCGAGGACCTTGGTGGGGTAGCGGTGGGTGAGCCCTTCGACGGCCCACATCTCGGCCTCGTGGAGGGAGTCGCGGGTGGCGCGGGGGTGGGAGGGCCGGTCGGGGCGGCGGTCGCTGGCCACGGGGATCATGTAGCGGCGGACGGGGTCGGCGTAGAAGGCGTCGGTGCCGCCGGTGTCCATGGTGTTGAGCATCTGGGGGGTGACGAGCATGGACATGGTGGCGTGGGTGGCCTGGTCGCGTTCGAGGTCGGTGTAGAAGGCCTCGCCGACCAGGTCGCCGAGGACGGCGCGGAGCTGGCGGATGTTCTTGACGCAGTGGGCGCGCTGCCACTGGGCGGACTCCCAGTCGGCGCGGGTGACGTCGCGCCAGCCGGGCAGGCGGCGCCAGTCGGGTTCGGTGAGCGGGCGGCGGCGGTACTCGTAGGGCTGGGCGGCGGGTCCCGGGTGCGGCGTGGGCCCGGTGTGCCCGGTGTGCCCGGTGTGCAGGGCGGCGGTCATGGCGGGCCTCCCGGTCGGCGATGAGGCGGTTGAGATCCGCATGAACTCCTGTATTACTTCGACGGTACGGGAAGAATTTCGACGTAACCACTGATACCCGGGATGTTCTCAATTCAACGCGGGAGAGGGGCACGGGATGGGCGAGCCAGGGCCGCCGGCGGGGTCGCCGGTGGGGCTGCACCGGGTGCTGGACCCGCCGGGGGTGCTGCCGCAGGCGGCGCGGCGGCTGGACCCCGATCCGCGGATCCGGCCGGACGAGGTGCGGGTGCGGGTGGAGCGGCTGAACCTGGACGCCGCCTCCTACCGGCAGCTGCACGAGGCGCACGGCGGTGACCCGGACGCCATCCGGGCGGCGGTGCTGGCGATCATCGCCGAGCGCGGCAAGATGCACAATCCGGTGACCGGGTCGGGCGGGATGCTGGTCGGGACGGTGGAGGAGGCCGGTCCGGCCTCGCCGCTGGGCCTGGCGCCCGGCGACCGGATCGCGACGCTGGTGTCGCTGACACTGACGCCGCTGGCGGTGACCGACGGGCTGGCCCGCTGGGACGGGCGTTCGGAGCAGATCCCGGCGGACGGGCACGCGATCCTGTTCGCCCGGTCGATCGCGGCGCAGCTGCCCGACGACCTTCCGGTGCCGCTGGCGCTGGCGGTGCTGGACGTGTGCGGCGCCCCGGCGCTGACGGCGCGGGTGGTGGCCCGGCACGCCGCCGAAG
>DATADI010000306.1:0-1637 GCA_036258615.1 Thermomonospora sp.
TCCCCATCGTCAGCCCTCCTCCGCGGGGTGCCACCGCTGCATGTGCTCGGCGTGCGTGCGGAGGTAGGCGCCGGGCCGGAAGAAGCGGTCGTAGAACTCCAGGTCGAGGTGGTGGGCCTGGACGTAGTTGAGGATGAACAGGGTCGGCACGGTGCCGGGGAACTTGCCGAAGGTGTCGAGGACGTACTGCGCCTGCAGGGTCACGCACGCCTTGAACTGCTCGTCGTGCACCTGGGCGCTGCCGCGGAAGCCCGGGCTGTCGGTCCACGGGCCGGGCGTGCGCGGGTGGAACGGCCCGCCCTCGCCGAACTTGCGCTCCGCGAAGGCCTCCACCGCCGCTGCCATGTCAGGGTGGTGCGGCGGGCAGAACGCTTCGAAGACGCCCGGCAGCCCGGTGGGGTTGGGCACCGCCCAGCGCTCGTCCTCGTCGTACCGGAACCCCAGCCCGGGGACCTCCGGGTTCCCGGACGCCCCCAGCACGGAGAACCGGTCGATCCCGTCGAACATCCAGCCGCCCAGCCCCATGGCCTGGAGCAGGAGCACCCCGGCGTAGCAGCACGTGGCCAGTTCCGCGGTGGCCTCGGTCAGCGCGTACTGCTCGCTGAACGTCAGCGGGAACGGTGCGTCGACGTCCACCAGGTCGCGGAACCGCTCGAGCCCCGGGATCTCCCGCCCGTTGACGTCGTCGAACACCGCGTACCCGTTCTGCGTGAAGAAGCAGAGGATCGCGAGCATGTGCTGGGCGATGTCGGCGACCGGGATCACCAGCAGCGAGCCGGGCACGTTGACGCACCAGGTGTTGTGGCCCTCCAGGTACGGCTCCTCCCGGGGGAGGTGCAGGCGTCGGTCGGAGAGCTGTCGCAGTCGGCCCCGGTGGCGCTCCACCATGAGCTCGGGCGTGACCTCCTCGTCGGCGGGGTCGACGAGCGCGCCGGCGTCCCGGGTCGGGAAGAAGTAGACCCCCGAGTCGTCGGTGAAGAACAGTTCGGCGGTGTGGAAGCCGGCGGCGGAGGGGAAGGTCCGCCCGGCCGCCGCGCCCGCGTAGTTCGCCGGGTGCGGCGCGTAGCGGGCGTTCCGCGTGATCGAGTGGTGCCAGCCCGTGGTCCCGCCCATCGCGCTGAGAACCAGCATCCGCTCGAGGTCGGTGAGCGGCACCGGCTCGGACCGGGAGCGGTAGGCCAGCGGGCCGTCGGGGATCTCGTCGCCGAGGGCGAACCGCCGTGAGCGTCGCCCGAACAGCGCGTCCACCAGCGGGAAGGTGGCGAGGTCCGCCAGCGGTCCGGAGAGGGCGGGCGGGGCCGGCGCCGCACGCGCCGCTGGGATGTCGCCGGTCCGGGCCGGGCTCCTCGGGTCCTGGGTCTGGCTCATGGCGTACCCTTGCGGAGGACGACCTGACCGCCCGAGGGTCGTGTCGCGGCCGACGGGCGGGCAAGGGCCGGAGGTCCCGGCGGAGTTCCAGCGATGTCGTTCCGGTGACCACATCCGTGCCCTGCGGGCGGCGAACCGTCGTCCGCCGCCCCTAACCTGGGGTACATGGCCGACCCGTCCACGTACCGACCCGCGGTCGGCAGCATCCCGGAGTCGCCCGGCGTCTACAAGTTCCGCGACCCCAACGGCCGGGTCGTCTACGTGGGCAA
>DATADI010000307.1:0-9983 GCA_036258615.1 Thermomonospora sp.
TCACCACGCTGAACATGCTCCGGATGGAGCAGATGATCGACACGCTCAACCCCGAGCGCACCAAGCGCTACATGCACAACTACAACTTCCCGCCGTACTCCACCGGGGAGACCGGCCGGGTCGGCTCGCCCAAGCGCCGCGAGATCGGGCACGGGGCGCTCGCCGAGCGGGCGCTGATCCCGGTGCTGCCCTCGCGCGAGGAGTTCCCGTACGCGATCCGGCAGGTGTCGGAGGCGCTGGGGTCCAACGGATCCACCTCGATGGGCTCGGTGTGCGCGTCCACCATGTCGCTGCTGGACGCGGGCGTGCCGCTGAAGGCCAGCGTGGCGGGCATCGCGATGGGCCTGATCCACGAGGGCGGCGAGTACGTCACGCTGACCGACATCCTCGGGGCCGAGGACGCCTTCGGCGACATGGACTTCAAGGTCGCCGGCACCCGTGACCTGATCACCGCGCTGCAGCTGGACACCAAGCTGGACGGCATCCCCGCCTCGGTGCTGGGCGCGGCGCTCAAGCAGGCCAAGGCGGCCCGGCTGGCGATCCTGGACGTGATGGCCGAGGCCATCGCGGCGCCCGCGGAGATGAGCGAGTACGCCCCGCGGATCATCACCATCAAGGTCCCGGTCGACAAGATCGGCGAGGTCATCGGCCCCAAGGGCAAGATGATCAACTCGATCCAGGACGACACCGGCGCCGACATCACCATCGAGGACGACGGCACCATCTACGTCGGCGCGGTGGACGGCCCGTCGGCGGAGGCCGCCCGGCAGGCGATCAACGCCATCGCCAACCCGCACATGCCGGAGATCGGCGAGCGGTACCTGGGCACCGTGGTCAAGACCACCACCTTCGGCGCGTTCGTGTCGCTGCTGCCCGGCAAGGACGGCCTGCTGCACGTCTCGCAGATCCGCAAGCTGCACGGCGGCGTCCGGATCGAGAACGTCGAGGACTACGTCAAGGTCGGCGACAAGATCCAGGTGGAGATCACCGAGATCGACCAGCGCGGCAAGCTGTCGCTGGTGCCGGTGGAGGTGGTCGAGCGCGAGGCCGCCGAGAAGGGCGAGCGGCCCGCGTCCGCGGAGACCGCCGACGCCGGGGAGGAGCCCCCGGCCGACGGCGAGGGCGGCGAGCGCGCCGAGCGTCCGCGCCGCCGCCGCACCCGCAGCCGCGAGGGCGGCCAGCGCAACACCTGAACCCGTGCCACGGGTTCTCCCGGGCCCGGCGCCCGGGAGAACCCCGTGCGGGGCCCGAGCGAACGAAGGTGAGGAGCGGCGTGACGCTGCCGGCCAGGGCACAGGAGCCCGGCACCACCCACACGGTCCATCCCGGCGCGGACGGGGCCGGCGCCGTCCGGCGCACCGTGCTGCCCGGGGGGCTGCGCGTGATCACCGAGACCATGCCGACCGTGCGTTCCGCGGCGTTCGGCATCTGGGCCGGGGTCGGCTCCCGGGACGAGGACGCCCGCGACTCCGGGGCGTCCCACTACCTGGAGCACACACTGTTCAAGGGCACCCGGCGCCGGTCGGCGCTGGAGATCTCCGCCGCCCTCGACGCGGTCGGCGGCGACCTGAACGCGTTCACCGCCAAGGAGTACACCTGCTACTACGCGCGGGTGCTGGACACCGACCTGCCGCTGGCGGTGGACGTGGTCTCCGACATGGTGATCGGCTCGCTGAACCGGCCCGAGGACGTGGAGGCCGAGCGCGGGGTGATCCTGGAGGAGATCGCCATGCGCGACGACGACCCCGGCGACCTGGTGCACGACGAGTTCGCCCTGGCGCTGTACGGGGACGTGCCGCTGGGCCGCCCGATCCTGGGCACCGTCGAGTCGATCAACGGGCTGTCCCGCGACGTCATCGACCGCTACTACCGCGAGCACTACACGACCCCGAACCTGGTGGTCGCGGTGGCCGGGAACATCGACCACGACGACGTGGTCCGCCGCGTGTCGGAGGCGTTCGCCGGGCGGCTGGACGGCGACGTGCCGCCCGCCGCGCCGCGCATCGGCGGCGCGGGCACGCCGGGGCAGCCGGGCGTGCGGGTGGTCGACAAGGACACCGAGCAGGCCAACCTGGTCCTCGGCGGGGTCGGGGTGTCGCGCACCGACGACCGCCGGTTCGCGCTGGGGGTGCTGAACGCGGCGCTGGGCGGCGGCATGTCGTCCCGGCTGTTCCAGGAGGTCCGCGAGAAGCGGGGCCTGGCGTACTCGGTGTACAGCTACACCGCGCAGTACGCCGACACCGGCACGTTCGGGGTGTACGCCGGGTGCCAGCCCGGCAAGGTGGACGAGGTCCTGTCGATCTGCCGGGACGAGGTCGCCAAGCTCGCCGACGGCGGCCTCGACGACGAGGAACTGGCGCGCGGCAAGGGCCAGCTCCGCGGCTCGATGGTGCTCGGCCTGGAGGACACCGGCTCCCGGATGAGCCGCATCGGCAAGAGCGAGCTGGTGTACGAGACGCTGCTGCCGGTGGACGAGGTGCTGGCGCGGATCGAGGCGGTCACGCACGACGACGTCCGGGCGGTGGCGCGGGAGGTGCTCGACAAGGTCGGCACGCTCACCGTCGTCGGGCCGTTCGGCGACCGGGAGTTCTCCCTGTAGTTTGGCGGCGGCGGCCCGCCGGGTAGGGCATGGCCATGTATCTGCTGATCCGGGTGCTGTCCACGGCGGTGGCGCTGTGGGTGGCCACCGCGGTGCTGGACGGCGTGGACGTGACGGCCTCCACCGGGCCCCGCCAGGCGGGGACGCTGGTGGCGGTCGCGATCATCTTCGGCCTGGTCAACGTGCTGATCAAGCCGGTGGTCAAGGTGCTGGGCTGCGCCTTCTACGTGCTCACCTTCGGGCTGTTCGCGCTGGTGGTGAACGCGGCGCTGCTGATGCTGACCAGCTGGGCGGCCGACGGGCTGGACCTGCCGTTCCACGTGGAGTGGTTCTGGCCGGCGTTCTGGGGCGCGATCATCGTCGGGGTGGTGAGCTGGCTGCTGAACGCGGTGCTCACCGGTGAGGACTGACGGCCCGCGATAGTCTCGGGCGGCAGTGATCGCCGCTGACAGACCCGGGAGGACGAACGTGATCAAGGTCGGAGTGCTGGGCGCGCGGGGCCGGATGGGCGCCGAGGTGTGCCGGGCCGTCGAGGGCGCCGCGGACCTGGAGCTGGCCGCCGCCGTCGACCAGGGCGACGCGCGCGACGCGCTGACCGGCGCCGACGTGGTCGTGGACTTCACCCATCCCGAAGTGGTCATGGACAACCTGCGCTGGTGCGTCGAGCACGGCCTGCACGCGGTGGTCGGCACCAGCGGCTTCGACGCCGGCCGGGTGGCGACGGTGCGGTCCTGGCTGGAGGAGCGGCCGGACGTGCGGGTGCTGATCGGCCCGAACTTCGGCATCGGCGCGGTGCTGATGATGGACTTCGCCCGGCGGGCCGCGCCGTTCTTCGAGTCGGTGGAGATCGTCGAGCTGCACCACCCGAACAAGGCCGACGCGCCCAGCGGCACCGCCCACCGCACGGCCGAGCTGGTCGCCGAGGCCCGCGCCAAGGCCGGGACGGGACCGTCGCCCGACGCGACGACCTCCGCCCTGGAGGGGGCCCGGGGGGCCGACGTGGCGGGCGTCCGGGTCCACGCGGTACGGCTGGCGGGGCTGATCGCCAGCCAGGAGGTGCTGCTCGGCGGGCACGGCGAGGTCTTCCGGATCCGGCACGACTCGATGAACCGCGAGTCGTTCATGCCGGGGGTGCTGCTGGCCGTCCGGCGGGTGGCGGAGCTGCCGGAGCCGGTGACCGTCGGCATCGAGTCGCTGCTGGGCCTGTGACGCGGGCGCCGCTGGCCCTGGCCGGGCAGCCGTGGGAGTACCTCGGGGCCGACGAGGCCGTGGACGTCGAGCACGAGTCGATCGTGGCGACCGCCGCGACCCTGCGGACCGGCGACGACGTCGCGTTCGCGCGGGCGGCGTTCGAGCTGGTCCGCGACGAGGTCGTGCACGCGCTGGACGTCGGTGACCGGCGGGTCACCTGGCGGGCCTCCGACGTGCTCCGCGAGCGCGTCGGCCTGTGCTACGCCCAGGCGCACCTGCTGGTGGCGCTGCTGCGGGCCGGGGGCGTCGAGGCGGGACTGTGCTACCAGCGGCTGTCGGACGGCGGCTCGGGGCACGTGCTGCACGGCCTGGCCGCCGCCCTGCTGGAGGACCACTGGGTGCGGCTGGACCCGCGCGGCACCGACGTGGAGTTCTCCGCGACCGAGGACCGGCTGGTGTACACGGTACGGCCGGAGCTGGGGGAGATCGACTACCTGACGGTCTATCCGTCGCCCGCCCCGGTGGTGCTGGAGGCGCTGCGCTCGCACGACGACTGTCTCGCCCTGTGCGAGGGCGGCGGGCTGCCGGGGTCGCTGGAGGGGTAGGTTGCCGGGGGCGGCGGGCACGGCCTAGGGTGCGCCGCGTGACCCCCGATGATCACGACTTCTCCGGCCGGACGCTCGTGGACGCCGACTTCCGCGGGCGCGTGTTCACGGAGCGGACCCAGTTCACCGACTGCGTCTTCGTCGGCAGGCCGGACTTCTCCGACGCCGTCTTCCAGGACCGGGTGTTCTTCACCAGGGCGGTGTTCCAGGACGGGGCGAACTTCTACGGGGCGACGTTCGAGAAGTTCGCCAACCTGGAGGAGGTGCGCGTCACCGGCGATGCCCGTTTCACGGCCTCGGTGTTCGCGTCGGGCCTGACGCTGGAGAACGCCGAGTTCGACCGGCTGCTCCTCAACCGGGCCCGGTTCGAGGTCACCAGCCGGATGGGCCCGGTGCGCGCGGCCGAGGTGAACATGATTCTGACGGTCTTCCCGCTGCGGGTGCGGATCGAGCTGGCCGCGGAGCTGGTGCGGTGCGAGCGGACGTTCTTCCCCGGCGGGGTCCAGTTCCTGCTGGACGGGGCCGACCTCGTCCTCAAGGACTGTGAGCTGGGCCCGGCGTCCCGGGTGGCCACCTTCAACCGGCGGCGCCGCGGGCAGGATCCCGCCCGGCGGCCCCGGCTCACCACCGTCTCCGGGACCGACGTCGCCACCCTCAGCATCTCCCAGGTCGACATGTCGGCGTGCAAGCTCATGTACGCGCACAACCTCGACCTGCTGCGGCTGCGCACCGACGACGCGTTCGGGTGGACGCCCCGCACGCCGTGGGTGGCCCGCCGCCAGGTGATCGGCGACGAGGTCCGCTGGCGCGCCGAGCACGGGGGACGGCGGTCGCGGGAACGCTGGCGGCCTCCGCCCGGCTGGCCCGACGTCCGGTCGCCCCGGTCGGCCGAGGACGTCGTCAACACCTACCGGGCGCTGCGCAAGGGCCGTGAGGACAGCGGGGACGGGCCGGGGGCGGCCGACTTCTACTACGGCGAGATGGAGATGCGTCGCCTCGGCACCGGCCTTGCGGTCCGGGAGCAGTGGCGGCTGAGGAGCCTGCGGGGCTGGCTGACGGCCGTGGGGGAGTACACGCTGCTGTCACTGTACTGGCTGGTGTCCGGGTACGGGCTGCGGGCGTGGCGGGCGTTCACGGCGCTGGCGGTGGCGGTGCTGCTGGCCGCGTTCGCGTTCCGGGAGTGGGGCTTTCCCGCGAAGGCCCGCATGGACTACGGGGACTCGCTGCGGTTCACCCTGCGGGCGGCGACGTCGCTGCTGCGGGGCTCGGAGCAGGCGTTGACGCCGACGGGGGAGTGGATCGAACTCGTGCTGCGCTTCCTGGGCCCGGTGCTGCTGGGCCTGGGCGTCCTGGCGCTGCGGGGCCGGGTCAGACGTTGAGGAGGGCATGGAGATGGAGTCGTTCGCGCGTTCCCTGTGGCGGGTCCTGGAGCCGGTGCACGCCGTCACCTACTTCGCCGACGAGTGCCTGGAGGCCAACGCCTCGGTGGGCCTGCGTGGATTCTGGATGGGGTACTTCGGTGCGCGGGCGGCTCCGCTCGGGCCCGTCCCGGCGGGCGTGGTGGAGGCCGTGTTCTACAACTTCCACCCGGCGCGCGTCCGGCGGGCGATCCCGGACGCGTGGGGCTTCGCCGTCCCGGACGAGATCGTCGTCGCACGGGCGAACGCGGCGGCCCTGGCCCTGCGGCGGCTGGCGCCCACGGTGGAGCGCGCCGCCCCCGAGCTGAACCGGCTGCTGGCCGCGGTGGTCGAGGCGGGCGACGCGCCGGGCCGCCCGCTGTTCGGGGCCAACCGCGACCTGCCGGTGCCCGACGACCCCGTGGCGGCCCTGTGGCAGGCCACCACGACCCTGCGGGAGCACCGGGGCGACGGGCATGTGGCCGTGCTGGCCTCCGAGGGCCTGGACGGCTGTGAGGTCCACGTGCTGATGTCGGCGATCGAGGGCGTTCCCGCGGACCTCATGCAGCGGGCGCGCGGCTGGTCGCCGGAGGACTGGGCGGGCGCGGTGGACCGTCTCGCCGGGCGTGGCCTGGTGGCCGCCGACGGAACGGTGACGGCGGCGGGACGTGCGCTGCGCGACCGGATCGAGGCCCGCACCGACGACCTCGCCGGCCGCCCGTACCGGGTGCTGCGGGACCCGGAGGCGCTGATCCCGCTGCTGCGGCCGCTGGCGGAGGGCGCGGCGAAGGGACTGCGGTTCCCCAACCCGATGGGCCTGCCGCGCCCGTCCTGAGTCACGGCGGCGCGAACCCGTGCCGGTGCAGCACCGCGCCGGCCTCCGGGGACGCCAGCCACGCCACCAGAGCCTTCGCCGCGTCGACGTGATCGCTGTCAGTGAGCGGGGCGGCGGGATGGGCGACGGTGACGTTCTGGTGCGCGGGGATCGGGACGCTGCTGGCCGCGACGCCCGCCGAGCGCATGTCGGTGATGTACACGATGCCCGCGTCCGCCTCGCCGGTCCGGACCCTGGTGAGGACGGCGCGGGCGCTGATCTCCTCCGACACCGGCCGCACGGTCAGGCGTTCCTTGTCCAGCACCTGCCGGGCGTAGCGCCCGACGGGGGAGGCCGCCGAGCCCAGCACCACCCGCAGCCGGGGCCGCGCCAGGTCGGTGATGCCGCGGACGGAGCGGGGATTGCCGGGCGCGACCGCGATGGTCATGGAGTTGCGCGCGATGATCCGCCGGGGTCCGACGTACTTCGCCGCCGTCCCCATGGCCGTCTCGTCGCCGGTCACCAGCACGTCGGCCCGCTGGCGGTCCCGGAGCCGCTCCACCAGCTCCGAGGAGCCGCCGAAGACGAACCGCACCGTCAGGCCGTGGGACCGCCCGTAGCGCGCTCCCAGCTCCGTCAGGGCCTCGGTGAGGGAGGAGGACGCGAAGACGGTGAGTCTCCCGGGACCGGACGATCCGCCGCATCCGGTGAGGAGCACCGACGCCGTGACGCATACGGCCAGGGGGGAGAGGAGGGGACGAGAAGGCATATGTGGCGATCATAGGGCCGTGGCCGCGTTTCGCCCGTGGTTTGTCGGTGCCGCGTCATAGGGTCCTGGGGGTAACGACGTCCCCCGGAGGCCCGACGATGACCCTCGACCTGATGGAGCTGCTGCCCGCCGACTGGCGTGAGCGGATGGAGCCGCTGCTCGACCCGCTCGCCACGGCGGCGCTCGGCGCGTTCGTCGCCGAGGAGTACGAGCGGCAGACCGTCTACCCCGAGCGGGACGACCTGTTCAACGCCTTCCGGCGGTGCGGGTACGACCAGGCCCGGGTGCTCATCCTCGGGCAGGACCCGTACCACGGCCCCGGGCAGGCCCACGGGCTGAGCTTCAGCGTCCGTGAGGGCGTGCGGCTGCCGCCGTCGCTGCGCAACATCTTCAAGGAGCTGGCGGCCGACCTGGACGTCCCGGTGTCCAGGAGCGGCGACCTGACCCCGTGGGCCGAGCAGGGCGTGCTGCTGCTCAACGCCGTCCTGACGGTCCGGGCGGGCGAGGCGGGCAGCCACGCGGGCAAGGGCTGGGAGGAGTTCACCGACGCCGCCATCAGCGCCCTGAACGCCAAGGACGAGCGGGTCGTGTTCGTGCTGTGGGGCGCCTACGCCCGCAAGAAGGCGCGGCTGGTGACCAACCCCGCCCACGTGGTGCTCGAGTCCGCCCACCCCAGCCCGCTGAGCGCCAAGAAGTTCTTCGGCACGCGTCCGTTCGGCGCGGTCAACAAGGCCCTCGCCGACGCGGGCCTGCCGGAGATCGACTGGGCCCTGCCCACGGCGGGCTGAGGAGCGGCCTAGAGGGCGAGCCCCACCGCCAGCAGCACGCCGTAGACCAGCTGGAGCCGCCCCGTCTCGCCGAGGACGGGGATCAGCTCCGG
Source organism: Thermomonospora sp. (assembly GCA_036258615.1). Classification (GTDB taxonomy): domain Bacteria; phylum Actinomycetota; class Actinomycetes; order Streptosporangiales; family Streptosporangiaceae; genus Thermomonospora. The sequence goes on from DATADI010000307.1 coordinate 8,256, forward strand.
CCCCTTGGCCCCGTTCATCACCTTCTGGGTGGGCGGCAGCGACAGCGGCGCGGCCAGCAGGGTGATCAGCACCCACGGGTGGGGGGCCGCCACGGCCAGCGCGATCGGGAACGGCAGGGCCGCGCACGCCCCGTACAGGATCCGGGTGCGCGGCCCGCCGAGCACCACCGCCAGCGTCCGCTTGCCGGACTCGGTGTCGGTGGGGATGTCCCGCAGGTTGTTGGCCACCAGCAGCCCGCAGGCCAGCAGGCCGATCGGCACCGCCGCCGCCCACGCCTCCCACGGGATGCCCTCGACCTGCACGTACACGGTGCCGACCACGGCGACCAGGCCGAAGAAGACGAACACCGAGACCTCACCGAGCGCCCGGTACCCGTACGGGGTCTTCCCGCCGGTGTAGAACCACGCGGCCACGATCGCCAGGGCTCCCACCAGCAGCAGCCACCAGCTCGTCACCGCCGCCAGCACCAGTCCGGCCACCGCCGCCACCAGGAAGCAGCCCAGGGCCGCCGCGAGCACCTGCCGGGGGGCCGCCACCCTGGAGCCGACCAGGCGCAGCGGCCCGACCCGCTCGTCGTCGGTGCCGCGCACCCCGTCGCTGTAGTCGTTGGAGTAGTTGACCCCGACCTGGAGCGCCAGGGACACCAGGGCGGCCAGCCCGGCGCGCCACCAGACGGCCTGGCCCTCGCCGACGGCGACGCCGGTGCCGACCACGACCGGGACGAGGGAGGCGGGGAGGGTTCGGGGGCGGGCCCCGGCGATCCACTGGGAGAGGGTGGCCACCGGTCACGCTCCCGTCTGCTGCGTCGTCATGATCCCGATTCTTCCCGATGCGGCGCGGCACCCGGCCGCAGCCTCGTGCTCATCAGCAGCCCCACCGCCAGCAGCCCCGCCGTGACCAGCGTCGCCTGCCGCGCGGCGGTGGCCAGCGCGGCGTCGGCGGCCCGCGCCTCCACCGCCGTCCCCGGGTCGGCGTGCAGGTCGCGGGCGTACGTCCCGGCGCTCTCCCGCAGCTCGTGGACGACCGCCGCGCGCCGCTCGGCGGGCACCCCGGCGTCCTCCAGCCGCGCGGTCATCTCCCGCCCGAGCCCGGTGGCGAAGACCGCGCCGACCAGGGCGATGCCGAGCGCCGCGCCGACCTGCCGGGAGGTGGACTGGGTGCCGGACGCCTGCCCGGCGTGGGCGGGCGGGACGTCGGCGAGGCTGACACTGGTGAGCTGCGCGGACGCCAGGCCGAGACCCACGCCGTAGACCAGCATCCACGGGGCCAGCCCGAGCCCGCCGGTGCCCGAGGTCAGGGTCAGCCCGACGGCCAGCACCGCCAGGACCTCCAGCAGCAGGCCGATCTGCACGACCCGGTGCGCGCCGCGCCGGTCGGCGAGCCGGCCCGCGAACGGCCCGGCCAGGAACGCTCCCACGGCCAGCGGCAGGATCGCCACGCTGATCTGCCACGGCGAGTTCCCGTGCACGCCGACCAGGAACAGCGGCAGCACGAACAGCAGCCCCAGCTCACCGACGCTGACCAGCGCGGCGGCCAGGTTGCCCCGCCGGAAGCCCGCGATGCGGAACAGCGCCGGGTCCAGCATCACCGGGCGCCCCGCCGCGCTGCGCGCCCGCTCCACCAGCACCAGCGCCAGCAGCAGCACCGCCCCCAGCGCCAGCACCACCGGGACCGGCGACGGGCCGCCCTCCGGCCAGTCGACCGGGCCCATCCGGAACGGCCGCAGC
>DATADI010000308.1:0-16491 GCA_036258615.1 Thermomonospora sp.
GGCCGGGGGTCTCCCGGCCGGCCGCCCGTGGCCTTCACCTGCCTTCTAGGAATCAGACGGGGTGCCGGTCACTCGGCCACGCCGAGCGTCGAGTAGTTGTACATGCCGAAGCCCTTGTGGAAGAACACGTTGGTCAGCGACCCCGGACGGTAGAGCAGCGACCGGGCGTAGACGTTCGGCAGGATCGCGGCCTCGGAGCGGATGCGGTCGTCGATCTGGTTGTAGATCTGCGCGCGCTGGGCCGGGTCCTCGACCTTGAGGGTCTGGTCCCACAGGTCGTTGATCTGCTTGTCGTCCAGCTCGGACGGGTTGGCGTTGCCGCTGGGGACGATGGCGTCACCGTCGGAGATCGCCTGCAGGTAGCCGTAGCCGGTCGGCCAGTCGGCGTGCCAGCCGTAGGTGCCCAGGCCGATCTTCTCCTTGGCGACGAAGGACGGCGAGCCGAACTGGTCGTTGGTGTAGGTGTTGGCCGGGTAGCCCTTGAGGTTCAGCTTGATGCCGACGCGCGACAGCGACTGCTGCAGGGCCTCGGCGGTGGCCTTCTCCTTGGGGCGGTCGCTGCGGTACACCATGGTGGTGCTGAAGCCGTTGGGCTGGCCGCAGCGCTGCAGGGCGGCCTTGGCCTGGTTCACGTCGCCCTTGTAGCCGATCTGGGCCTTGGTGAAGTGGTCGGTGCCCTTCTGGCGGCCCTCGATGTCCGGCGGCTGGATGCTGGTCGAGATCTCGCCGCCGACGTCACCGCCGTAGGCGCGCCACATCGCGTCACGGTCGGCGGCCCACACGATGGCCCGCCGGCACTCGACGTTCGGGATGTTCTTGACGTTGATCGGGATGTACCAGTGGAACCCGCCGGGCGGGTTGTCGGAGCTGTTCTTCAGGTCCGGGTTCTGCAGGATCTGGCTGCGGGCGTTGTCCTGCACGCCGGTGCCCGCCAGGTCCACGTGGATCTGCCCCTTGAGCAGCTGGTTGTCCAGCTCCTGGGCCTCCAGGCCGGCGATCACCTCGATCTTGGCCGGCAGCTGCTTGCGGTTGGGGTCGGTGCTCGGGTCCCAGTGCGGGTTGGGCACCAGCGAGCCGCCCTTGCCGGGCTGGTAGTTGCCCTCCCACTTGTACGGGCCGGAGGAGAACGGCCGCAGGCCGTACCGCTCGCCCTGGTCCTTGGCCTGCGGGACCGGCGCGGTCTGGCCGCTGAAGTTCACGACCTCGTTGAACTCCGCGAACGGCTCCTTGAGCTTGAAGACCAGCGTGTAGTCGTCCGGGGTCTCGACGCCCTTGAAGTTGTCGAGGTTCTTGTCCTTGAAGGGGCCCTCGTAGTCGCCGGCGTCGAGCATCTGGGCGAAGTAGGACGGGCCGTTGCGCAGCACGCCGCGGTCGAAGGTCCGGGCCACCGCGTACTTGATGTCGCGGGCCTTGATCTCCGTGCCGTCCTCGTACTTGATGCCCTTGCGGAGCTTGTACGTCCAGGTCTTGTTGCCGTCACTGGGCACGCCCAGCGCCTCGGCCAGGTCGGGGGCCGGCTTCAGCGACTCGGCGCCCGGCTTGGAGTTGTAGGTCAGCAGCTGGCGCGAGTACAGCCGGGTGAAGTTGTTCGACCAGGCGTAGTACATGTTGCCGGGGTCGGTCGAGTCGATGTCGCTGCTGATGGCCATCCGCAGCGTGCCGCCCTTCTTGTCGGAAGGGTTGTGGATCTTGTCGACCGCGGCGTTGAAGCCGCCGCCCCCGCCGCCGTCCCCGCCGTCGTCGTCACCGCCGCCGCAGGCGGACAGCCCGAGGCTCAGGGCGACCGCACCGGCCGCCGTGAGGGTCAGGAACCGTGGACTTCTCATGGATGCCCTTTCACTCATTGGGATTCTCAGGCGTCCGTCAGCGCGCCCGCGGGTCGAGGGCGTCCCGCAGACCGTCGCCGAACAGGTTGAAGGCCATGACCGTGACGAAGATCGCCAGACCGGGCACGACGACGAAGTGGGGCGCGATGCGGTAGGTGCCGATGGCGTCGGCGAGCATGCTGCCCCAGGCCGGGGTGGGCGGGCTGATCCCGACCCCGAGGAACGACAGGGAGGCCTCGAAGATGATGTTGGTCGGGATCAGCAGCGTGCTGTACACCAGGATCGGCGCGACCAGGTTGGGCAGGATCTCGCGGACGATGATGTACGGGCTGCGCGCGCCCATGCTGCGGGCGGCGTCCACGAACTCCCGCTCCCGCAGCGACAGGGTCTGGCCGCGGACGATCCGCCCGATGTAGGGCCAGCTGAAGAACCCGATGATGAACACCAGCACGGCCATCCGCAGGCCGTTGCCCTCCAGCCCCCACTTCTCGTTGGGGATCACGCCGACGACCGCGATGGAGAACAGCAGCAGCGGGAAGGCCAGGAAGATGTCCATCAGCCGGGCGATCAGGGTGTCCACCCAGCCGCCGAAGTACCCGGCGACGACGCCGAGGGTGGTGCCGATCAGCACCGCGACCACGGTGGCCAGGAAGCCGATCAGCAGCGAGACCCGGGCGCCGTACACGATCCGGCTGAACAGGTCGCGGCCGTTGCCGGGCTCCAGGCCGAACAGGAAGTCCCAGCTCATGCCGCCCAGCGGCTTGGTCGGCGAGCCGAGCGTGGGATCGATGTACTCCTGGTGGAACTCGTTGGGGTCGTGCCCCAGCAGCTTCACCACCAGCGGCGCGAACACCGCGACCAGGACCATCAGGACGATCACCGCGCCGCCGGCCAGGGCGACCTTGTCGCGCCGCAGGCGCATCCAGGCGATCTGGCCCAGCGAGCGGCCCTGGATGTTCTTCCTGCCGACCCCCTCGAGGACGGCCTCGGGCTGGGCCTCGGCCTCAGACCCGGACACCTCGATCGGTGCGGTCACGCTCCGTACCTCCCTGCACGTCGGCGGCGCTGCCGATGAGCGCGAGCACGGGACCGGACGGGGTCATCCGTCGTTTCCCGGCTCCTGACAGCGTGTTTGCTGGAGGGAAACCTAGCCCTCCAGCGAGGAGCGTCCATCGGGAAGACGGGCGCTAACAGTACCCGTGTCCGACTTGTGATCTCGTCGTCATCTGGGGCACACAGACCCGAACGTCCCGAAAGGACAAAACGCCCAGATACTACGTGCAGGCCGGGAGCGGGTGCCAACCGGAAACGGGACCCACGCGGGAAGCTTTACCGTACCGAGTCCGACCTGATACCGATCATCCGCAGGTCATGACCGCCGGACGAAGATCCTCGGGGCCTACTACGGGGTGGTCACTGAATGCCACGACGGCGGAGGATGTCCTCGATCTCCGCGAGGTCGGGGTCCACGGGGGCCGCCGCGGGGCGCTCCACGGCCCGCTTCGGACGGGCGCGCCGCTCCTTGGCGGCACCGCCCACCGGGCGCTCCCTCTCCCCGCCGTCCACCTGACGCCGCAGCATGACGCCGGAGACCATGTAGAGCGCCACGGCCAGGCCCGCCAGCGCCACGCCCGCCCACTTGGCGGGGCTGAACACGAGGTCGGTGACGAACTCGGTGACCCCGGTGAGGGTGGCCGCCAGCGGCACCGCCGACCAGGCCGCGCCGCGCATCCCGGAGGCGATCCCGCGGCGCTTGGCCACGCCGTAGCTGGCGACCAGCCCGAGCAGCGTGACCCCGAGGCTGATCATGAAGAGCACCGCGTCGCTCATTCCGGACCCCCAGCTTCCCTACCGGCGTCGTGCGCGAACCGCATACCGCCATGGTCACACGGACACCGGGAGGAACCACTCCTCCCGCCGGACGGTTCCCCGGCGGCGGGGCTCATCCTCTGGCGGTAGCCGGGCCCTCCGGGACCCCTAGGGGACGAGGCTCCGCAGCATGTCGAGATCAACGTCGCACAACGATTCGACCACGATCCGGCCAGGGGCGGGCGGCACCGGCACCAGGTGCGGGACCGCCACCGTGACGCAGCCCGCGGCCTGGGCGGCGGCCACCCCCGTCGGGGAGTCCTCCAGCGCCACGCACTGCGCCGGAGGGACGCCGAGCCCCGCCGCGGCGGTCAGGTACGGCTCGGGGTCGGGCTTGAGGTGCGTCACCTCGTCGCCCGCCACGGTCAGGGTGAAGTGGTCGCGGCCGATGCCGTCGAGCACCGCCTCGATCAGCCGCCGGTGGCTGGAGGACACCAGCGCGGTCGGCAGCCCCGCGTCGCGCACCGCCGTGAGCAGCTCCTTGGCGCCCGGCATGAACGGCGCGCACGCCGACAGCCGCTCCACCATGCCGTCGAGCATCCGCCGCGCGACCTCCTCCGGCGGAGCCACCGGCCCGGTCAGCGACAGCATGTAGGCGGCGGCCCGGTGCAGCGAGCCGCCGACCATCTTCTCCTGGTGCTCCGGGCCCCAGGTCCCGCCGAGCCAGGCCATCACCTCGGACTCGACCTCGAACCACATCCGCTCGGAGTCGATCAGCAGGCCGTCCATGTCGAACAGGACGGCCCGCAGTCCCCCCTGGGCCTTCACACGCCTCCCTCGGGTCGGTGCGTCACACGTTGAAGTACTTGGCCTCGGGGTGGTGGACGATCAGCGCGTCGGTGGCCTGCTCGGGCACCAGCTGGAACTCCTCCGACAGGCTCACCCCGACGCGCTCCGGCTCGAGCAGCCGCACGACCGTGGCGCGGTTCTCCAGGTCCGGGCAGGCCGGGTAGCCGAAGGAGTAGCGGGCGCCCCGGTAGCCGAGTTTGAAGAAGTCCTCGATGCCGTCGGGGTCCTCGCCGCCGAAGCCGATCTCCGACCGCACCCGGGCGTGCCAGTACTCGGCGAGGGCCTCGGTGAGCTGCACCGACAGGCCGTGCAGCTCCAGGTAGTCGCGGTAGGCGTTCTTGGCGAACAGCTCGGCGGTGGCCTCGGAGACCCTGGAGCCGACCGTGACGAGCTGGAAGGCGACCACGTCGGTCTCCCCCGACTCGCGGGGCCGGAAGAAGTCGGCCAGGCACAGGTGCCGGTCGCGGCGCTGCCGGGGGAAGGTGATGCGCTCCCGCTCGGAGCCGTCCTCGTGGAGGATGACCAGGTCGTCGCCCTCGCTGACGGCCGGGAAGTACCCGTAGACGACGGCGGCCTCGATCAGCCCCTCGGACTGGATCCGGTCCAGCCACATCCGCAGCCGGGGACGTCCCTCGGTCTCGACCAGCTCCTCGTAGGAGGGCCCGCCGTCGCCCCGGGAGGGCTTGAGCCCCCACTGCCCCATGAAGGTGGCCCGCTCGTCCAGGAAGGACGTGTAGTCGGCCATCGGGATGCCCTTGACGATCCGGTCGCCCCAGAACGGCGGCGTCGGCACCGGGTTGTCGGTGGCCACGTCGGAGCGGGCGGGCATGTCCTCCGGCTCGGTGACCCTGAGGGTCGCCCCGGCCTTGACGCGGCGCTGCCGCAGCGGCGGGAGGCTGGCGCCCTCCACGCCGCGCTTGACGGCCATGAACGCGTCCATCAGCCGCAGGCCCTCGAAGGCGTCGCGGGCGTAGCGGACCTCGCCCTCGAACAGCTCGGCGAGGTCCTGCTCGACGTAGGCGCGGGTCAGCGCCGCCCCGCCCAGCAGCACCGGCCACTGCTTGGCCAGGCCCCGGGCGTTGAGCTCCTCCAGGTTCTCCTTCATGATCACCGTGGACTTGACCAGCAGCCCGGACATGCCGATGACGTCGGCGCGGTGCTCCTTGGCGGCCTCCAGGATGGCCGACATCGGCTGCTTGATGCCGATGTTGACGACCTCGTAGCCGTTGTTGGACAGGATGATGTCGACCAGGTTCTTGCCGATGTCGTGGACGTCGCCCTTGACGGTGGCCAGCACGATGCGGCCCTTGCCGCCGTCCTCGGCCTTCTCCATGTGCGGCTCGAGGTGGGCGACGGCGGTCTTCATCACCTCGGCGCTCTGCAGCACGAACGGCAGCTGCATCTGGCCGGACCCGAACAGCTCGCCGACGGTCTTCATGCCGTCCAGCAGCACGTCGTTGATGATCTCCAGGGCGGGGCGCTGGGCGACGGCCTCGTCGAGGTCGTCGGTCAGGCCGTTCAGCTCGCCGTCGATGACGCGGCGCTTGAGCCGCTCCCACAGCGGCAGCCCGGCCAGCTCGGCGGCGCGGCCGGCCTTCATCGCCTTGGTGTCGACGCCCTCGAACAGCTCCATGAACCGGTGCAGCGGGTCGTAGCCGTCGGACCGGCGGTCGTAGATCAGGTCGAGGGCGACCTTGCGCTGCTCCTCGGGGATCCGCGCCATCGGCAGGATCTTGGAGGCGTGCACGATGGCCGAGTCCAGCCCGGCGTCCACGCACTCGTGCAGGAACACCGAGTTGAGCACGATCCGGGCGGCGGGGTTGAGGCCGAACGAGACGTTCGACAGGCCGAGGGTGGTCTGGACGGCCGGGTAGCGGCGCTTCAGCTCGCGGATCGCCTCGATGGTCTCCAGGGCGTCGCGGCGGGACTCCTCGGTGCCGGTGCCGATGGTGAAGGTGAGGCAGTCGACGATGATGTCCTCGACCCGCATGCCCCAGGTGCCGGTCAGCTCCTCGATCATGCGGACGGCGACGCGCACCTTCCACTCGGCGGTGCGGGCCTGGCCCTCCTCGTCGATGCACATCACCACGACGGCGGCGCCGTGCTCGCGGACGACCGGCATGAGCCGGTGCAGCTTGGAGCCGGGCCCGTCGCCGTCCTCGAAGCTGACGGAGTTGACCACGGCCCGGCCGCCGAGCATCTCCAGCCCGGCCTCCAGGACGGGGGTCTCGGTGGAGTCCAGCACGATCGGCAGGGTGGAGGCGGTGGCGAAGCGGAACGCCAGCTCCTTCATGTCGGCCACGCCGTCGCGGCCGACGTAGTCGACGCACAGGTCGATCATGTGGGCGCCGTCGCGGGCCTGGTCGCGGGCGATCCGCACGCAGTCGTCCCAGCGCTCGGCGAGCATGGCCTCGCGGAAGGCCTTGGACCCGTTGGCGTTGGTGCGCTCCCCGATGGCCAGGTAGGAGGTGTCCTGCCGGAACGGGACGTGCTGGTAGAGGGAGGCGGCCCCGGCCTCCGGGCGGGGGCGGCGGGCGGCCACCGCGCGGCCCCGGACCCGCTCGACGACCTGCCGCAGGTGCTCGGGGGTGGTGCCGCAGCACCCGCCGACCAGGGACAGCCCGTAGTCGCGGGTGAAGGCGTCGTGGGCGTCGGCCAGCTCCTCGGGCGTGAGCGGGTACCGGGCGCCGTCGGCGCTCAGCTCGGGCAGGCCGGCGTTGGGCATGCACGACAGGCCGATGCGGGCGTGCCGGGACAGGTAGCGCAGGTGCTCGCTCATCTCGGCGGGGCCGGTGGCGCAGTTCAGGCCGATCAGGTCGAGATCGAGCGGCTCCAGCGCGGTCAGCGCGGCGCCGATCTCCGAGCCCATCAGCATGGCGCCGTTCTGCTCGATGGTGACCTGGCCGATCAGCACCGTGTCGGCGCCCGCGGCGGCGATGGCCCGCTTGGCCCCGGCCAGGGCGGCCTTGGCCTGGAGCAGGTCCTGGCAGGTCTCCACCAGCAGGGCGTGGGCGCCGCCGGCGATCAGGCCCGCGGCGTTGCGCTGGTAGGCGTCACGCAGCTCGGCGTAGGGGACGTGGCCGAGGGTGGGCAGCTTGGTGCCGGGACCGATCGAGCCGATCACCCAGCGGGGCCGCTCGGGCGTGGAGTAGGCGTCGGTGACCTCCCGGGCCAGCCGGGCGCCCGCCTCCGACAGCTCCTCGATCCGCTCGACGATGCCGTACTCGCCCAGGTTGCCCAGGTTGGCGCCGAAGGGGTTGGTCTCGACGCAGTCGACGCCGGCGTCCAGGTAGGCGGCGTGCACGGAGCGGACGATGTCGGGCCGGGTGACGTTGAGGATCTCGTTGCAGCCCTCGTGGCCCTCGAAGTCGTCCAGGGTGGGGTCCTGGGCCTGGAGCATCGTCCCCATCGCGCCGTCGGCCACGACGACTCGTTCCCGGAGGGCCTGACGTAGCGACTGTGGGGTTGCACTCATAGCAGGCCACTCTATCCGGCCGCCCCGGGCCGGGCATCGGCCGCACCGAAGGAGATCCACCACAACCCGTGACGAACCGTGCCCGGGGCCGATAGCGTGCCCATCCCGGTAACTACTCCTCGGTAAGGAGCGGCGATGGGCTCGTACCGCACCATCCTCGTCGGCACCGACGGCTCGAACTCCTCGTTCCGCGCGGTGGAACGGGCGGCCGGGCTGGCCGCCGACACCGGCGCCACCCTGGTGCTCGCCACGGCCTACCACCCCATGAGCGAGCGCGCGCGGCAGAGCGCCGCGGACCGGCTGGGCGACCTGGCCTACAAGGTCCAGGGGTCCACCCCGGCCGAGGACGCGCTGCGCGCCGCCCGCGAGCGCGCGGTGGCCCAGGGCGCCAAGGACATCGTGGAGGTCGCCGTGGAGGGCGACGCCGTGGACGTCCTCGCCAAGGTCGCCCGGGAGCGCTCGGCGGACCTGGTGGTGGTCGGCAACCGCGGGCTCAACAGCCTGGCGGGGCGGATCCTGGGCTCGGTGCCGGCCAACCTGTCGCACCGTTCGCCGTGCGACATCCTCATCGTGCACACCACCGACGGCAAGTGACCGGCGGCCCGGCCCGGCGTCCGCCGGCGCGGGCCTCGGGCGGAGATCCCGCCGCGAGGCCGCGCGGGGGTCGGGTTCCGGGCCGCCAGGACGTAGGCTGGCTGTAGTCGATCATGGGCGTCGACCACGGGCGCGGCCCGGCCTCCCGGGACCCGGGAACAACGGCGCGTCCGGTGGCGCTGTACCTAGGTCGGAAGGAGGCTGCGGGTGGTCGAGTTCGAGAACCTGCCCGACCTGGCGGACCCGGTCCTGGTCGCCGCCTTTGAGGGCTGGAACGACGCCGGCGAGGCGGCCAGCGGGGTCATCGGGCATCTGGAGTCCGCCTGGGACGCGGTCCCGGTGGCGGAGCTGGACCCGGAGGACTACTACGACTTCCAGGTGACGCGCCCGCTGGTGGAGCTGACCGACGAGGGCCGGAGCATCGTGTGGCCCACCACGCGGGTCTCGTGGGCGCGGCCCCCCGGGTCGACCCGTGACGTGGTCCTGGTGCGCGGCATCGAGCCCAACATGCGCTGGCGGTCGTTCTGCGCGGAGCTGCTGGACGTGATGGAGCGGCTGGGGGTGCGCACCGCGGTGCTGGTCGGCGCGCTGCTGGCGGACGCCCCGCACACCCGTCCGGTGCCGGTCAGCGGCAGCGCGTCCGGCGATCAGGTGGCCGGGTCGCTGCACCTGGAGCCGGGCCGCTACGAGCAGAGCCGGTACGAGGGGCCGACCGGCATCCTCGGGGTGTTCCAGGACGCCTGCGACCGGGCCGGGGTGGACACGGTGGCGCTGTGGGCGTCGGTGCCGCACTACGTGGCCCAGCCGCCGTCCCCGAAGGCCACGCTGGCGCTGCTGCGCCGGGTGGAGGACCTGCTGGGGCTGACCGTGCCGCTGGGCGAGCTGCCGGAGGAGGCGCGCGCCTGGGAGCACGGCGTCAACGAGCTGGCCGAGCAGGACACCGAGGTCGCCGAGTATGTGCGCTCCCTGGAGGAGCAGAAGGACGCCGCGGAGCTGCCGGAGGCCAGTGGGGACGCGATCGCCCGCGAGTTCGAGCGCTACCTGCGGGGACGCGAGACCGGATAACCCGGCGAGTACCGCGGACGAGGGCCGGTGGGGGCAATCCCACCGGCCCTCGTCGTGTCCCGGCGGCCGGTGAAGTCGGGTGGTTGCGACGGGGTGGGCGGTGGCATATCTCAGGTCGGGGCGTCCCGATCATGAGGGGCGTCCGGGCATCGTGTTCGGGGGCACGCATGACCGACCATCGTCACGCACCGCGCCGCCGTCGGCACGCGCCGCGACCGGGACGGCCTCGGGCCGCCGTCGTGGCCGTGCTGCTGGCGGGCGCCGTCGTGGCGGGGTGCGGCGGGGGCGGTGAGGAGGGCGCCGGGGAGGGCGGCACGCTGAAGGTCGTGGGGTCGGCCGACCCCGACCACGTCGATCCGGCCAGCGGCTACTCCACGGTGAGCGGGGTCCTCAGCCGCCAGTTCGCCCGGACGCTGTTCGGGTTCCGGGCCCACAACGACTTCGCGCAGGCCATCACGGTGCGGCCGGACGTGGCGGTCGAGGTGCCGACCACGGCCAACGGGGGGATCAGCGAGGACGGCCGCACCTACACCGTGCGGCTGCGGCGGGGCGTGCTGTGGAACACCCGCCCGCCCCGCGAGGTGGTCGCCGCCGACTTCGTCCGGGGCCTCAAGCGGCTGTGCAACCCGGCGCAGCCGTCCGGGGCGATCTCGTACTACACCGCGACGATCCAGGGCATGGAGGCGTTCTGCGAGGGCTACGAGAACGTCGACGGCAAGGACGCCCGCGCCATGGCCGACTACCAGAACCGGCACCAGATCTCCGGGCTGGCGGCCAGGGACGCCTGGACGCTGGTGGTGCGGCTGACCCGGCCCGCCAACGACTTCGTCAACATCCTGGCGATGCAGTTCGCCGCCGCCGCGCCCGCCGAGTACGACCGGTACGTCCCCGACAGCCCGGAGTTCCGCCGCAACACCGTCTCGGACGGGCCGTACCAGATCACGCGGTACACGGCGAACAAGGAGTTCGTGCTGGAGCGGAACCCGGTGTGGCGGGCCGGCACCGACCCGCTGCGCGAGCAGCGGCCGGCGCGGATCCAGATCACCCTGGGGCAGGACTCCCCGGAGACCGTGCAGCAGATGATGGAGCTGGGCAGCGCGGACCTGGCGTGGGACCAGCCGGTGCCGACCTCGCGGATCCAGGGGCTGCGCTCGCACGAGGACTTCCGGATCATGAAGGGCTCCTCGCTCAACCCGTACCTGGTGTTCAACCTGCTGAGCCCCAACAACGGGCGGGCGCTGGCGAAGGTGGAGGTCCGGCGGGCGATCCAGTACGCGGTCAACAAGTCCGCGCTGGTGAAGATCTACGGCGGCCGGGCGGTCAGCGAGGTGCTGGACCAGGTGATCACACCCGGCAGCGTCGGGCACCGGCGGTTCGACCTGTACCCGACCCCCGAGGACCGGGGCGACCCGGCGCGGTGCCGCCGGACGCTGGCCGCCGCCGGGTACCCGCGCGGGCTGCGCCTGCGGTTCCCCTACCGGACGCAGAGCAACCACCCGAAGGTCGCCCAGTCCGTGCAGGCCGACCTCAGGGAGTGCGGGATCACCGCCGTCATCACCCCGGACACCAACGGCAACTTCTACGGCCGGACCCTGGTCACCCCCGCCGACGCCCGGGAGGGCAAGTGGGACATCGCCGCCCCCGGCTGGGTGCCCGACTGGTACGGCAACAACGGGCGGACCACCATCGTCCCGCTGTTCGACGGGCGCACCTACGGCCAGAACTCCACCAACTACGGCGGCTACAACGACCCGGAGGTCAACCGGCTGATCGACGCGGCGCTGGCGGCCCGCACCGTCCGGGAGGCGGCCGGGTTCTGGGCCCGCGCCGACCGGCGGATCATGGAGGACGCCGCGATCGTGCCGTTCATGAACCAGAACTACCCGATCTTCCACTCCGCCCGGGTCGGCGAGGCGCACTACCTGCCGCAGTACCAGAGCTACGACTTCAACCGGATCGAGCTGTCGTGAGCCTGCTGGAGGTCCGGGACCTGCGGGTGTCGTTCGACACCCCGGACGGCGTGGTGCGGGCGGTGCGCGGCGTGTCGTTCGACGTGGAGCGGGGCCGGACGCTGGGCGTGGTCGGCGAGTCCGGGTCGGGCAAGAGCGTCACCGCGCAGACGCTGCTGCGGCTCACCCCGGGCGCCCGGGTGTCCGGCGCGGCCCGGTTCGAGGGCCGGGACCTGCTGCGGATGCCGGCGGAGGAGCTGCGCCGGATCCGCGGGGCCCGGATCGCGATGATCTTCCAGGACCCGCTGTCCAGCCTGCATCCGCTGTACCGGGTGGGCCGGCAGATCGCCGAGATGATCAGGGCGCACCGGCCGGACACCCCGGCGGCGCGGGCCCGCGCGCGGGCGGTGGAGCTGCTGGGGCTGGTCGGCATCCCCGAGCCGGACCGCCGCGCCGAGGACTACCCGCACCAGTTCTCCGGCGGGATGCGGCAGCGCGCGATGATCGCGATGGCGCTGGCGCTGGAGCCCGCGCTGATCATCGCCGACGAGCCCACCACCGCGCTGGACAGCACCGTCCGGGCGCAGATCCTGGACCTGCTGCTGCGGCTGCAGCGGGAGTTCGGCACCGCCCTGGTCATGATCACCCACGATCTCGGGGTGGTCGCGGAACTGGCCGACGAGGTCCTGGTCATGTACGCGGGAAAGCCCGCCGAGCACGCCGGGCGGCGGGACCTGTTCCACCGGCACCACCACCCGTACACCAAGGGGCTGCTGGAGTCGGTGCCGCGCGCCGGGCGGGGCCGGGCCCGGCTGCGGCCGGTCGCCGGGCAGCCGCCCAGCCTGATCGACGTGCCGCCCGCCTGCCCGTTCCATCCGCGCTGCCCGTACGTGATGGACCGCTGCCGGGTGGACGAGCCGCCGCCGCGGCCGGTGCCGTCGCCGGGAGGGCGGGAGCACCGGTCGGCCTGCTGGCTGCCGCTCGAGGCCCAGGGCCGGGACGCGGGGGCCGAGCGGCTGCGGGAACGGGCGGTGGCCGAGGGCCGGACCCGGGAGGCCGGATGAACGACGTCCTGGTCCGGCTGGAGAACGTCACCAAGCACTTCCCGATCCGGCAGGGCCTGGTGTTCAAGAAGGAGATCGCCCGGGTCCGCGCGGTGGACGGCGTGGACCTAAAGGTCCGGCGCGGCGAGACGCTCGGGGTGGTCGGCGAGAGCGGCTGCGGGAAGTCCACGCTGGCGCGGTGCATCGCCGGGCTGCACCCGGTCACCGGGGGGCGGGTGCTGTTCGAGGGCACCGACGTGGGACGGCTGACCCCGGCGGGGCTGCGGGAGTTCCGCCGCCAGGTGCAGATGGTGTTCCAGGACCCCTACGGGTCGCTGAACCCGCGCCGCCGCGTCGGGTCGATCATCGGGGACCCGTTCGACATCCACGGGATCGCCGACGGGGCCGAGCGGCGCCGCCGGGTGCGGGAGCTGATGGAGCTGGTCGGGCTGAACCCCGAGCACTACAACCGGTTCCCCGCCGAGTTCTCCGGCGGCCAGCGGCAGCGGATCGGGGTGGCCCGCGCGCTGGCGCTGCGGCCCCGGCTGGTGGTGTGCGACGAACCGGTCTCGGCGCTGGACGTGTCGGTGCAGGCGCAGGTGATCAACCTGCTGGACGACCTCCAGCGGGAGCTGGGCCTGACGTACGTGTTCATCGCGCACGACCTGGCCGTGGTCCGGTACGTCAGCGACCGGGTCGCGGTGATGTACCTGGGGAGGATCGTCGAGACCGCCGCCGCCGAGGAGCTGTACGCCCGGCCCCGGCACCCCTACACGGCCGCGCTGCTGTCGGCGGAGTCGGTGCCCGACCCGGACGAGGCGGCCCGGCGGCAGCGGATCGTCCTGACCGGGGACGTGCCGTCGCCGATCGACCCGCCGCGGGCCTGCCGGTTCCATCCGCGCTGCCCCAAGGCGCAGGCGCGGTGCGTGCAGGAGCCGCCGTCGCTCATCGCGCGGGGCGCCGACCCTCCCGACCACCTGACCCGCTGCCACTTCCCGGTGGAGGCCGACGACGACCTCGCCCATGAGCACGCCTCGATCCGGCAGGTCTCCACCGACCCGGCGCTGCCGGAGGTGGAGCGGTGAGCAGCTACTCGGACCTGGAGGCCGAGGCCGTCCCCGGCGGCGCGGGGCCCGAGCCGGTGCGGGGCCGCTCGCCGTTCCGGCTGGGCTGGGAACGGTTCCGCCGCGACCGGACGGCGCTGCTGGCGCTGGCGGCACTGGCGCTGGTCGTGCTGTTCGCGACGGCGGCGCCGCTGCTGGCGGCGGTGACCGGGCACCCGTACGACGTGACGTATCCCGACACCGGGCTGGACCTGAACGGGATGCCGGTCGGGCCGGGCCGGGAGTTCTGGCTGGGCGCCGACCAGCTCGGCCGGGACGTGCTGGTGCGCGCGGCCTACGGGGCGCGGATCTCGCTGCTGGTCGGGGTGGCCGCCACGGTGGTGGCCACGCTGCTGGGCGTGGCGGTCGGGGTGCTGGCCGGGTACGCCGGCGGGGCGGTGGACACGGTGCTGGCCCGGTTCATGGACATCACGCTGGCGCTGCCGTACCTGCTGGTGGCGATCGTGCTGGCCTCGACGTTCCAGATCACCGCGGTGGCCGGGAGCCTGGCGCTGACCGTGGTGGTGATCGCGTTCTTCTCGTTCGCGGCGATGGGCCGGATCCTGCGCGGGCAGGTGCTGTCGATGCGGGAGAAGGAGTTCGTGGAGGCGGCCCGGTCACTGGGCGCGGGGCCGCTGCGGATCATGCGGGTGGACGTGCTGCCGAACCTGGTGGCCCCGGTGGTGGTGCTGGCGTCGCTGCTGATCCCGACGGCGATCGTGTTCGAGTCGACGCTGTCGTTCCTGGGGGTCGGGGTCCGGCCGCCGATGCCGAGCTGGGGCAGCATGCTCGGCGAGGGCAGCGACGTGTTCCAGACCGCGTGGTGGCTGCTGGCGGTGCCGGGCGTGCTGCTGCTGGTCACCACCCTGTCGTTCAACCTGCTCGGCGACGCCGTCCGGGACGCCGTGGACCCGCGGGCCGAGCGGCTGGCGACCTCCCGGGCCGGGACGGTCGTCGAGGACGGCGAGGGGTAGGGCGCGATGCTCCGGTACCTCGTGCGGCGGCTGCTGTTCGCGGTGCTGGTGCTGTGGCTGGTGTCCACGGCGGTGTTCGCGCTGCTGCGGGTCTCGCCGGTGCCGGTGGAGCGGGTCATCGGGGGGCCGCGCGCCACCACCGAGACCCTCGACCAGATCCGCCACAACCTCGGCCTCGACCAGCCGGTGCTGGTGCAGTACTGGGGCTTCCTGCGGCGGCTGGCGCAGGGCGACCTGGGCTACTCCTACGTCAACAACACGGCGGTGACGCGGCTCATCGCCGACCGGCTGCCGACCACGGTGTGGCTGGTGCTGGGCGCGGCGGTGATCTGGTTCGTGGGCGGCGTCCTCATCGGGGTGCTCAGCGCGACCCGGGCGCGGGGGCCGCTGGACCGGGCGGCGACGGTGTTCGTGCTCGTCGGGCTGTCCACGCCGCCGTTCGTGATGGCGCTGGTGCTGCTGTACCTGTTCTCCACCAGGCTCGGGGACCTGGGGGTGCGGTTCTTCGAGGCGGGGCCGCCGATGCAGGAGCACTTCCTGCAGCGGATGATCCTGCCGTGGATCGGGCTGGCGTTCCTGATGGTGGCCGCCTACGCCCGGCTCACCCGGGGCTCGATGCTGGAGGTGCTCGGGGAGGACTACGTCCGCACGGCGCGGGCCAAGGGGCTGACGGAACGGCGGGTGACCTACCGGCACGGGCTGCGGGCGGCGCTGACCCCGGTGGTCACCCAGTTCGGCATCGACGTCGGCGTGCTGATGGGCTCCACGATCGTCACCGAGAAGGTCTTCGGGCTGCAGGGCGTCGGCCAGCTGGTGTACCAGTCCATCGCCATGGGCGACACGCCGGTGGTGATCGGCGTGACGCTGCTGGTGGCGTTCTTCGTGGTGCTGGCCAACCTGCTGGTGGACGTGGCGTACTCGCTGCTGGACCCCCGGGTCCGGCTGGCCTGACCGGCCTTGCGGCCGGGAGGGCACTGCGCAAGTATGCGCTTACGCCGTTCTCCTCGGGAGGCTGGGAGGTGCCATGGACGCCGGTCCCGTGACCCGCGACCGGTCGGTGCTGCGGCTGGTGGCGGCCGAGCCGGCGGTGATGCTGGCCGCCGGGCGGGCGCTGCTGCTCCAGGTCGCCCACCCGAAGGTGGCGCAGGGCGTGGCCGACCACAGCGACCTGCGGGACCGCCCCCTGGACCGGCTGCTGGGGACGCTGGACTTCCTCACCATCGTCACCTTCGGCACCGAGGAGGAGGCCGTGCGGCTCGGGCGGGCGATCCGCCGGATGCACGAGCGCATCACCGGCCCCGGCTACTCCGGCAACGACCCCGACCTGCAGGTGTGGGTGAACGCGACCCTCATCGAGGCCGCCCTGTTCGTCTACACCGAGATCCTGCGCTCCCCCGGCGGCGACCTCGCCGAGGAGTACGTCCGCCAGGCCCGGTACGTCGCCGACGTGCTCGACTGCCCGCCCGGGGCGCAGCCCGCGGACCTGGCGTCCTTCCGCCGCTACATGGACGAGATGATCGGCGGCCTGCGGGTGTCGGACACCGGGCGGGAGGTCATGCGGGCGGTGCTGTGGCCGCCGCGGCTGCGCTGGCTGGGACCCGCCCTGTGGCTCAACCGGTTCCTGGCCACCGGGCTGCTCCCCGAGCCGGTCCGCGCCCAGTACGGGCTGCCGTGGGGGCCGCGCCGCGAGCGGGTGCTGTGGCTGCTGCTGCGGACGGGGGCGTTCTGCTACCTGCTGGTGCCCGGCCGCGTCCGGCGCGCGCCCGTGCGCCTCGGGCTGCGGATGGCGCGGCGGCGCGTCGCC
>DATADI010000309.1:0-12434 GCA_036258615.1 Thermomonospora sp.
GGCTCGACGTCGTCCGCCCCTTGCCGGCGGGCGGTGGCGGGCGCACACCGCTCGCGCCGTACGGCACCGACGACCCCCAGGGCCCGCAGCCGCGGGCGAAGGCGCCACGGGACGGGCGGGATCCGGGGCCCTCGGGGCCGCCCGCGCGGACGGCGCCCCGGACCCCGGCGGACGGGAAGGACCGGGGCCACGGCCAGGCGCCCGGGAACCGGGGGGACGCGCGTTAGGGCGTGTCCCGCCCCTCCTCGCTGTCGATCACCCCGTCGACGTAGCCGCGTGCGTACTCCCAGCTCACGTAGTCGACGGGGTCGGGGGACAGGGCGGGCTCGTGCACGCGGGGCAGGCCCTCGTCGAGCAGGTGGCGCAGGTTGCCGTGCAGCAGTTCCCAGTCGATGTAGTGCTGCTTGCCGCAGTCGCCGCAGTCGACGGTCAGCCCGCGCACGCCCAGCGGCTCCAGCAGCGCCCGGAAGACCTCGAGGTCGGCGAGGTCGGCCAGCACGTCCTCGCGCTCGGTGACGCTCAGCGGGGGAGTCTCCTCGCTGGGGTCGCCGAGCGCGGCGGCCGGGTCGTCCGGGTCGCCGGCGAACGGGTCGAGCGGGACATCGTCGTGCACGATCCCACGCTACTGCGCGGGGCGAGCCGGTGGTCAACCCGCCGCCGCAAGCTTGTGCCCGCCGGGCACCACGGGACTTTCCGGGCGCCCGGATGTGTTGTTTCTCGCAGGCGGGCCGGCCGCGGGGCCTCCCGGAGTGCGGGGTGACCTCGGCGGTCACGTCCTACGATGGAGGGCATACCGCCGTGACCAGGCCGGACCAGCGCCATCTGGGCCAATCAACGACCGGGAAAGGTTGCCATGAACCCCGCTGCGGAGCCCGCCAAGTTCCTCCCGCCGGGCCTGACGTTCGACGACGTGCTGCTGCTGCCGGCGTACTCCGATCTCCAGCCGGGCGAGGCGGACACCACCACCCGGCTCAGCCGGAACGTCACCCTGCGCATCCCGCTGGTGTCGGCCGCGATGGACACCGTGACCGAGGCGCGGATGGCCATCGCCATGGCCCGCCAGGGCGGCATCGGCATCCTGCACCGCAACCTGTCGGTCGCCGAGCAGGCCGAGCAGGCCGACATGGTCAAGCGCTCGGAGAACGGCATGATCACCAAACCGGTGACCTGCGGCCCGGACGCCACCCTCGCCGACGTGGAACAGCTGTGCGCCCGGTTCCGGATCTCCGGCGTGCCGGTCACCGACACCGACGGGACGCTGCTCGGCATCGTCACCAACCGCGACACCCGGTTCGAGAGCGACCCGGCCCGGCCGGTGCGCGAGGTCATGACCCCGATGCCGCTGGTGACCGCGCCGGTGGACGTCTCCAAGGAGGAGGCGTTCCGGCTGCTGGCGCAGAACAAGATCGAGAAGCTGCCGCTGATCGACGCCGCCGGCCGGCTGCGCGGGCTGATCACCGTCAAGGACTTCGCCAAGAGCGAGCAGTACCCGAACGCCACCAAGGACGCCGACGGGCGGCTGCTGGTCGGCGCGGCCGTGGGGGTCGGCGAGGACGGCATCGCGCGGGCCCAGGCGCTGGTCGAGGCCGGCACCGACGTGATCATCGTGGACGTGGCGCAGGGCCACTCCAAGGGCGTGCTCGACACCATCGCCAAGATCAAGGCCAACACCCGGGGCGTGGACGTGATCGGCGGCAACGTCGCCACCCACGCCGGGGCGCAGGCGCTGGTCGAGGCGGGCGCCGACGGCGTCAAGGTCGGCGTCGGCCCCGGCTCGATCTGCACCACCCGGGTGGTCGCCGGGGTGGGCGTCCCGCAGGTCACCGCGATCTACGAGGCGGCCCGCGCGGCGCGGGCGGCCGGGGTCCCGGTGATCGGCGACGGGGGCCTGCAGTACTCCGGCGACATCGCCAAGGCCATCGCCGCCGGGGCCTCCACGGTCATGCTGGGCAGCCTGCTGGCCGGGGTGGAGGAGTCGCCCGGCGAGCTGATCTTCGTGCACGGCAAGCAGTACAAGTCGTACCGGGGGATGGGCTCGCTCGGCGCGATGCGCAACCGCGAGCGCGGCCGGTCCTACTCCAAGGACCGCTACTCCCAGGCCGACGTCGGCAGCGAGGACCAGCTCATCCCCGAGGGCATCGAGGGCCAGGTCCCCTACCGGGGCCCGCTGGCCGCCGTCGCCCACCAGCTCGTCGGGGGCCTGCACCAGTCGATGTGGTACGCCGGCACCCGCACCATCCCCGAGCTGCAGGAGACCGGCCAGCTGATGCAGATCACCTCGGCGGGCCTGAAGGAGAGCCACCCCCACGACGTCCAGATGACCGTCGAGGCCCCCAACTACCAGGGCCGTTCCTAGTTCACAGCGCCCCGGCTGCGATGATCTCCGGGGACTGTGCGACCGAAGACCAGGAAGGCGACGCGAGCGCGTGACAGGTGCGCGAGCCGCCGAGCGAAGCGAGGCAGTGAACACGTGACCGGCGAGTTTGAGATCGGGCGGGGTAAGCGGGGACGGCGGGCGTACGCGTTCGACGAGATCGGGATCGTGCCGTCGCGCCGGACGCGGGACCCGGAGGAGGTCAGCGTCGCCTGGCAGATCGACGCCTACCGGTTCGAGATGCCGCTGGTGGTCGCGCCGATGGACAGCGTGGTCAGCCCGGCCACCGCGATCGCCATCGGGCGGCTGGGGGGTCTGGCGGTGCTGGACCTGGAGGGCCTGTGGACCCGGTACGAGAACCCCGAGCCGCTGATGGCCGAGATCGCCTCGCTGGACGACGCGCGGGCCACCCGGCGGCTCCAGGAGGTCTACGCCGAGCCGATCAAGGAGGAGCTGATCGGCCGCCGGATCGCCGAGGTCCGGGAGGCCGGGGTCACGGTGGCGGCGCGGCTGTCGCCGCAGCGGACCGCGCAGTTCCACAAGGCGGTGATCGACGCCGGGGTGGACCTGTTCGTGATCCGCGGCACCACCGTGTCGGCCGAGCACGTCTCGGGCCGGGCCGAGCCGCTCAACCTCAAGCAGTTCATCTACGACCTGGACGTCCCGGTGATCGTCGGGGGCTGCTCGACGTACACGGCGGCGCTGCACCTGATGCGGACCGGCGCGGCCGGGGTGCTGGTCGGGTTCGGCGGCGGCTCCGGGCACACCACCCGGACCGTGCTGGGCGTGGCGGTGCCGATGGCCACGGCGGTCGCCGACGTGGCCGCCGCGCGCCGTGACTACCTGGACGAGTCCGGCGGCCGGTACGTGCACGTCATCGCGGACGGCGGGATGACCAACAGCGGCGACATCGCCAAGGCGTTCGCCTGCGGCAGCGACGCGGTGATGGTCGGCTCCCCGTTCGCGCGGTCCACCGAGGCGCCGGGGCGCGGCTACCACTGGGGCAGCGAGGCGCACCACGGCGAGGTGCCCCGCGGCACCCGGCTGGAGCTGGGCACGATCGGGACGCTGGAGCAGATCCTCTACGGCCCCTCGCACGTGGCGGACGGGTCGATGAACCTGATCGGCGCGCTGCGCCGGTCGATGGCGACCGCCGGGTACACCGAGCTGAAGGAGTTCCAGCGGGTGCAGGTGGTGGTCGCCCCGCCCGCCCCCTGACGGGGTCAGCCTCACCTGGCCCCCCGGACCAGTGGCCCTGATCGGGTACGAACCCTACTGTTGGGTAAGTAGCGCTGTGGACCGTTCGGTACTGGGGGGCAACGCGATGACCGGATCGCCGATCACCGGGCTGGGGACCTCGCGGCTGGGGCCCGCGGAACGCGCCCAGGCCCTCGACCGGATGGCGGCCGAGGAGTTCGACGTCGTCGTCGTGGGGGCGGGCATCGTCGGGGCGGGCGCGGCGCTGGACGCCGCGACGCGGGGCCTGTCGGTGGCGGTGGTGGAGGCGCGGGACTTCGCCTCGGGCACCTCGTCCCGTTCGTCGAAGCTCATCCACGGCGGCCTGCGCTACCTGGAGCAGTACAACTTCGACCTGGTGCGGGAGGCGCTCACCGAACGCAGCCTGCTGCTCCAGCGGATCGCGCCGCACCTGGTCCGCCCGGTGCCGTTCCTGCTGCCGACGACGCACCGCGTGTGGGAGCGGGGCTACCTGGGCGCGGGCGTCGCGCTGTACGACGCGCTGGCGTTCCAGATGGGCAACACCCGGGGCGTGCCGCACCACCGGCACCTGACGCGGCGCAAGGCGCTCAGGCTGGCGCCCGCGTTGCGCAAGGACGCGTTCGTGGGAGCGATCCAGTACTGGGACGCGCAGGTCGACGACGCCCGGTACGTGATGACCGTGCTCCGCACCGCCGCCGAGTACGGGGCGCAGGTCGCCGCCCGGACGCAGTGCATCGGTTTCCTCCGCGAGGGCGAGCGGGTGACCGGCGTGCGGATCCTCGACCTGGAGTCCGGGCACAAGTCCGAGGTCCGCGCACGGCAGGTCGTCAACGCCACCGGCGTGTGGACCGACGACATCCAGGACCTGGTGGGCGGGCGGGGCCAGATCCACGTGAGCGCCTCCAAGGGCGTCCACCTGGTGGTGCCCAAGGACCGCATCCACTCCTCGACCGGCGTCATCCTGCGCACCGAGAAGTCGGTGCTGTTCGTGATCCCGTGGGGGCGGCACTGGATCATCGGCACCACCGACACGGCCTGGAATCTCGACAAGGCGCACCCCGCCGCGTCCAAGGCCGACATCGACTACGTCCTCGCGCAGGTCAACAAGGTGCTGGTGACGCCGCTGACCCACGACGACGTGGAGGGCGTGTACGCGGGGCTGCGCCCGCTGCTGACCGGCGAGACCGACGAGACCTCCAAGCTGTCCCGCGAGCACGTGGTGGCGCATCCGGTGCCGGGGCTGGTGCTGGTCGCGGGTGGCAAGTACACCACGTACCGGGTGATGGCCAAGGACGCCATCGACGCCGTGGTGCACGGCCTGGACGGCAAGGTCGCCGAGTCGTGCACCGACCGGATCGCGCTGGTCGGCGGGGAGGGCTTCCAGGCGATGTGGAACGCCCGGCACCGGCTGGCCGCCCGGTCGCGGCTGCACGTCGCCCGCATCGAGCACCTGCTGCACCGCTACGGGACCCTGATCGACGACCTGCTGGACCTGATCGCCGAACGCCCCGACCTGGGCAGGCCGCTGACCGGCGCGGACGACTACCTGCGGGCCGAGGTGGTGTACGCCGCCACGCACGAGGGCGCCCGGCACCTCAACGACGTGCTGGCCCGCCGTACCCGCATCTCCATCGAGGCGTGGGACCGGGGTCTCGGCGTCGCCCAGGAGGCCGCCGAACTGCTGGCCCCCGTCCTCGGCTGGTCCGAGCAGCAGGTCGCCCGCGAGGTGGAGTACTACCACAAGCGGGTGGAGGCCGAGCGCGACTCCCAGACCCAGGAGGGCGACCAGGAGGCCGACGCCCGCCGCCGGGGCGCCCCGGAGATCGTCCCGACGTACTGACGACTGTGCGTCATAGTGCATGGTCACAGCGTGACCCCCGCTTTACCGTGGCCGTGGTGTCCCAGGCCGTCGGAGGTGGGCCATGCGGTGTCGGGTGTCCCGGTGAGCGGCCGGCCGGCCCGGCGCGTCCGGGTGCTGCGGGTCGTGCTGGTGGTGCTGACCGCCGTGCTGATCCCGGTGCTGACCGGGCTGCTGGCCAAGCCGTTCGAGGAGCTGGCGGCCCGCAACTGGCTGCTGCCCGCCGCCCTGGTGCTGGTCGCCCTGGCGCTGTACCTGCTGCTGGAGGGGCTGCTGGCCCGCCGTCCGGCCGACGACCTGGACGAGGTCGCCGCCGAGCTGGCCGAGGTGGTCGGCGAGGAGTGGCGCCGTGAGGCCGCGGTCCGGCAGCTCGACCGGGGCCAGGGCCTGGTCACCTTCCGCTGGTCGCCCACCGACCGCCCGGTGGCCGACCGGCGCGGCCGGACCGAGGCGGGGGAACGGGAGGTCACCGACTTCCCCGGCCTGGTGGACGCCTACCTGCGGGTCTCGTCCCGGCGGCTGGCGATCATCGGCGCGGCGGGCAGCGGCAAGACCTCGCTGGCGCTGCTGCTGACGCTCGGGCTGGTCGAACGCCGCCTGGCCACCGGCACGGGGCCGGTCCCGGTGAAGCTGTCGGTGGCCGACTGGGATCCGCGTGAGCAGGGCCTGATCGGCTGGATGACCGAGGAGCTGACCTCGCGGTTCCTGTTCCTGCGCGACACGGCCCGCTACGGGGTCGACGCGCCGCGCCGGCTGCTGGAGTCGGGCCGGGTGCTGCCGGTCCTGGACGGCCTGGACGAGCTGCGGCTGAACGGGGAGCCGACCGGCCGGGGCACCACCGCCCGGCAGGAGGGCGTCCGGCAGATCCGGCTGGTGCTGGAGCGGCTGCCCGGCCTGATCCTGACGTGCCGCACCGACCAGTTCGAGGAGGCGGTGGGCGACGGGCGGCCGATCCCCGGCACGGCCGTCGTCGAGCTGCGCCCGCTGCGTCCCCGGGAGGTCGTCGGTTACCTGTCCGGGGTGATCGCCGAGGGTGACCGGGAGCGCTGGCGGCCGGTCTTCGACGCTCTCGGCCGGGATCCCGGCGGGCCGGTGGCGCGGGCGTTGTCCACGCCGCTGATGGTGACCCTGGCCCGCGACGTGTACGAGCACCGCGGCACCGTCCCCGCCGAGATGCTGGACCGCGAGCGCTTCCCCGACGAGGCGGCGCTGCGCCGCCACCTGCTGCGGGGACTGCTGCCCGCCGTGTACCCGGACCTGCCCGTCCGGGACCGCCGCACCGGCTGGCACGGCGAGGACGTGCGCCGCTGGCTGGGCTTCCTGGCCGCCGAGATGACCGCCCGGGAGCTGCGGAACATCGCGTGGTGGCGGCTGCCGGAGCTGGCGGGCCGTCCGCAGCGGGTCCTGGCGGGCCTGCTGGGCGGCGTCCTGGTCGCCCTGGTGTCGGGGCTCGGCGTGGGGGCCGTCGCCTGGCTCAAGTGGGGCATGGACATGGGCCTGCTGCTGGGCGTCCCGGCGGCGCTCCTCGGCGGGGCGTGGATGGCCGTCCCGGCGGCGCGGAACCTGCCCGCCCCCGTGGAGCTGCAGTTCGGCGGCCGGGGACGCTGGCGGATCATGCTGCTCGGCAGCATGTTCGCCGCGCTCGCCGGAGGCGCCGCCGGATGGCTGCTGAAGGGCGCCGGCGGAGGCGTCGCCACCGGCGCGCTCCTCGGCGTCCCGCTGGGCCTGGTCTACGGCGGGGCGCAGCCGGACGCCACCGTACGGGTGGCCAGCCCGCGCGCCCTGCTGCACCGGGACCGCCGCGCGATGCTGTTCTTCGGCGCGGCGTACGGGGTGACCACCGGCGGCGCGGCGGCCTGGCTGGCGAACCCGGTCCTCGGCGCGGTGTTCGGGGTCGGCTCGGCGCTGTGCGGCGGCCTGCTGTGCGGGCTGCCGTGGGTGATCGCGCTGCGCGCGGGCGAGGCCGGCGTCATCGCCTCGGTGCACCTCACCCTGTACGGCCTGCTGATGGCGCCGAGCGGCAAGTCACCCCCGCCGTGGAAGCTGATGCGCTTCCTGGAGGACGCCCACCGCCGCGACGTCCTCCTGCGGGTCGGCCCGGTGTACCAGTTCCGGCACGCCTCGCTTCAGGAGGTGCTCGCCGAACGGACGCCCTGACCGGTGACCCGCGCCCCGACCCCGCAGGCCAGCCCCGCCACGACGAGCCCGGCCACCAGATCGGCCAGGTAGTGCTGCCGCACCAACAGGGTGGACACCATGATCAGCACACACCATCCCGCGACCCACACCCCCACCCGCCGGTGATACCGCACCCAGTGCACCGCCATGATCAGCGAGAACCCCGTGTGCAGGCTCGGGAAACAGTTGTAGGCCCCGTCCGTCCCGTACACCAGCCGCAGGGTGGCCGAGAAGACGTCGTCCCCGGTGACCGGGGGCCGCTCCATCCGCGTCTGCGCGAACACGTAGAACAGGTACGCGACGAGGAGCAGCACCACCCCCGCCACCAGCGCCGACCGTGCCAGCCGGGGCGCCGTCACCAGGAACAGCACCAGCGTCAGCGGCCCCAGCGCCAGCGCCGACACGTACGGGACCACCATCTCCTCGACCAGCGGGATGCGCTCGTCCAGCGGAGTCCTCGCCGACCACCGCGCGGGCCCCCGGTTCAGCGGGCCGTACAGCGCGAACAACCCGCCGAGCGCCACCAGCAACACCACCGTGGGCGCCCACTCCCGACGGGGGAGCCGGACCCCGACCCGCGCCGCCATGCCCGCCAGATTAGACCGCTATGCCCCAATGGTCCGCCCCGAAGAACGTCCAGAACAGGCCAGGCACCAAGGCCATGGGGAGTGACCGCAGGGAGCGCAGCGAGCGAGGATCACTCGCCGCGCCTTGGCGGGGGGTCTGGGGGGTCGTCACCCCAGAAGATCACGCGCAGCCCCCTGGTGTACAGGTCGGCGGGGACTCGGTCGGGGTCGAGGAGGTGCTGGAGGGCGAGACCGGTGTCCATGGCCAGGGCCAGGGCGGCGCGGTGGGCGGCGGGAAGGCCCGGCACGTCGGGCAGGTCCTTGGCCAGGTGGCGGCGGCGTTCGTCGTACCACTCGGCCAGCCGCCAGCCCGCCGCGTAGTCGCGCATCCCGTACAGCCAGAACTCCACCAGCAGCATGACCGGCAGCCGGGCGTCCTCGGTCTCCCGGCGGGCGCGGTGCCCCTCGCCCGCCGGGCGGGGCCGTTCGGCGGGGGTGCCGGTGGTGGCGTGGAGCAGGGCGCCGGGCTCCTCGCCGAGCCGGGTCTGGGTGTAACGCTCCAAGAGGGCGAGGACGAGGTCGGTCTTGCCGGTGAAGTTGGAGTAGACCGCGCCCTTGGTGAGCCCGGCGGCGGACGCCACGTCGTCCAGGGAGGCCCCGTGGACGCCGCGTTCGGCCCACAGCCGCTGGGCGGCCTGCAGCAGTGCCGCCCGGGTGGCCTCCCGGCGTTCGCGTCGGGCGTCCCCGGCGGGACGCGGTCGCGCGGCCCGTGCCGGGTGCCGCCTGCGTGGCCCGTCACGGCTCTCCTCGACACCGGCCATCCGGAACCCCTCCCCGCCTCGCCGTGCGTGCTCGATTCCGGAATACACCGCGCATGCATGGTCATTCCGCAGGTTGCGGAAAGACGGGACCTATGGAACGTTCCGCCGGGCCGGGATTGTCGAAGCGCGACAAATCCGCGCACGGAGACGCAGATCACCGGAAACCTGCGGTTACCTGTGGGTAGCCAGCAATGGCCAGCGGGTCATATGGTGCATCGCATGGCAACCTCCACTGCCTCCGCGCGGACGCTCGCGCCCACCCTCATCGAGCGGCTGTCCTCCCGCGTGACCGCCGCCTCCGGCGAGACCACCACGATCCCGGCCCCGTTCACCGGTGAACCGCTGGCCACCCTCCCGCTGTCCGGCGCCGACGACGTGCGCGCCGCCTACGAGCGCGCCCGCACGGCCCAGCGCGCCTGGGCCGCGCTCCCCGTCCGCGAACGGGTCAAGCCGTTCCTGCGCCTCGTGGACGCCCTGGTCGACCGGCGCGACGAGATCCTGGACGTCATCCAGATGGAGACGGGCAAGGCGCGCCGCCACGCCTACGAGGAGTTCCTCGACGTGGCGCTGTGCTCGCTGTACTACGCGCGGCGGGCACCCTGGCTGCTGAAGCCGAAGCGGCGGCAGGGGGCGTTCCCCGTGGCGACGCGGGCGACGGAGCTGCGCCACCCCAAGGGCGTCGTCGGGCTGATCTCGCCCTGGAACTACCCGTTCAGCCTCGGCGCCAGCGACATCGCGCCCGCGCTGATGGCGGGCAACGCGGTGATCCACAAGCCCGACACCCAGACCTGCCTGTCCAGCCTGTGGGTGCTGGACCTGCTGATCAGCCTCGGGCTGCCGCGGGACCTGTGGCAGATCGTGCTGGGCGACCCGGCCGACATCGGCGACCCGCTGCTCGACAACGCCGACTACGTCGCGTTCACCGGCTCCACCCGGGGCGGCAGGGCGATCGCGGAGAAGGTCGCCTCCCGCCTCGTGGGCTACTCCCTGGAGCTGGGCGGCAAGAACCCGATGATCGTCCTGGAGGACGCCGACCTCGACCGCACCGCGCGCGGCGCGGTCCGCGCCTGCTTCACCAACGCCGGGCAGCTGTGCATCTCCGTGGAGCGCCTGTACGTCCACGAGAAGATCTACGACGACTTCGTCGCGAAGTTCGTCGCCCGGGTCAAGGACATGAAGCTCGGCAGCGGCCTGGACTTCGAGGCCGAGATGGGCTCGCTGACCTACGAGCGGCAGCTGGACGTCGTCACCCGGCACGTCGAGCAGGCGGTCAAGGAGGGCGCGACGCTGCTGGCCGGCGGCAAGGCCCGGCCGGACCTGGGCCCGCTGTTCTACGAGCCCACCATCCTGGCCGACGTCACCAGCGACATGGAGCTGTGCGCCACCGAGACCTTCGGGCCGGTCGTGAGCGTCTACAGGTTCTCCGACGAGGACGAGGTCATCGAGCGCGCCAACGACACCCCGTACGGCCTGAACGCCTCGGTGTGGACGCGGGACGTGGCGCGGGGCCGCCGGATCGCCGCGCGCATCCAGGCGGGCACCGTGAACGTCAACGAGGGCTACGGCGCGGCCTTCGCCTCCTACGACGCCCCCATGGGCGGGATGAAGCAGTCCGGGGTCGGCCGCCGCCACGGTGCCGAGGGCCTGCTCAAGTACACCGAGGCGCAGACGGTGGCCAGCCAGCACTACATGGACCTGGAGCCCCCGCCCGCCCTCGGCTACGACCGGTACGCCGACGGGCTGGCGACCGCGATCAAGCTCATGAAGCGCTTCCGGCTTCGATAACGGCGACGGGAAAGCGAGCGGGCCATGAAGTTCGACTTCGACGTGCTGATCGTCGGGTCCGGGTTCGGCGGCAGCGTGTCGGCGCTGCGGCTGACCGAGAAGGGCTACAAGGTGGCGGTGGCCGAGATCGGCCGCCGCTTCGACGACCCCGAGGGCGCGCCCGGCGACCGGCACCGGGACCTGCCCAAGACGTCCTGGCGCACCCCGCGCTACCTGTGGGCGCCGGGCCTGGGCATGACCGGCATCCAGCGCATCCACGTGCTGCGCGGTGAGAAGGGCAGCCGGGTCATGGTGCTGGCGGGCGCGGGGGTCGGCGGCGGCTCCCTGGTCTACGCCAACACCCTGTACGAGCCGCTGCAGCCGTTCTACGACGACCCCCAGTGGAAGCACATCACCGACTGGCGGGCCGAGCTGGCGCCGTACTACGACCAGGCCAAGCGGATGCTCGGCGTCCGGGAGAACCCGACGATGACCCCCGCCGACAAGGCCGTCAAGCGGGTGGCCGAGCGGATGGGCCGGGGCGACACCTTCCACCGGACGCCCGTCGGGGTGCTGTTCGGCGACACCCCGGGCCAGGAGGTCGACGACCCGTTCTTCGGCGGGGCCGGGCCGCGCCGGCGCACCTGCACCGAGTGCGGCGCGTGCATGACCGGCTGCCGGCACGGCGCCAAGAACATGCTCACCGAGAACTACCTGTACCTGGCCGAGCGGGCGGGCGCCAAGGTCATGCCGATGACCGGGGTCCGGTCGCTGACCCCGCTGCCCGGCGGCGGGTACGAGGTCGAACTGGTGCGCACCGGCTCGTTCGGGCGGCACCGGCGGACCGTCACGGCCGAGCAGGTGGTGCTGGCGGCGGGCACCTACGGCACCCAGAAGCTGCTGCACCGCATGAAGGCCACCGGAAAGCTCCCCCGGCTGTCGGACCGGCTGGGCGTGCTGACCCGTACCAACTCCGAGGCGATCCTCGGGGCGGAGCGGTTCCGCCGCAAGGGCGAGGACCACTCCAAGGGCGTGGCGATCACCTCCTCGTTCCACCCGGACGAGCACACCCACATCGAGCCCGTCCGCTACGGCAAGGGCTCCAACGCGATGGGCGCGCTGCGGTCGCTGCTCATCGACGGCCCCGCCGAGGACGGCTCGGGCAGGGCCCCGCGCTGGCTGAAGTTCCTCGGGTACGGCGCCACCCACCCGTGGGACCTGCCCCGGCTGGCCAACCTGCGCCACTGGTCGGAACGCACGGTCATCGCGCTGGTCATGCAGGTCCGCGACAACTCCATCACCGTCAAGCCGCGCCGGGGCCCGTTCGGCTGGGGCCTGTGGGCGGGCCGGGGGCACGGCGAGCCCAGCCCCACCTGGATCCCCAAGGCGCACGAGGCCACCCGCATGCTGGCCGAGGAGGTCGGCGGGGTGCCGGGCGGCTCCTGGCTGGACCTGTTCGACATCCCCACCACGGCGCACTTCATCGGCGGCTGCGCCATCGGCGCGTCCCCCCGCGAGGGCGTCATCGACCCCTACCACCGGGTCTACGGTCACGAGGGCCTGCACGTCGTGGACGGTTCGGCGATCTCCGCCAACCTGGGCGTCAACCCGTCGCTGACCATCACCGCCCAGGCCGAGCGCGCGATGTCCCTGTG
>DATADI010000310.1:0-3812 GCA_036258615.1 Thermomonospora sp.
GCCGAGGCCGCCGGGCGGGCCGGGCTGATCGATCCGGAGGTGCTGCCCCGGGTGTCCACGGTGCTGGCACGGGCGGCGGAGCTGCCCGGCGAGGCCGGGTTCCGGGACGCGGTCGGCACGACGCTGCGGGTGTGGGCGAGCGGGCTGGCCCTCGCGGTCGCGGTCGCCGTCCCATCCGGGGCGGTGATCGGGACGGTGCCGTTGGCCGACCGGCTGACCGGGCCGCTGCTGGAGCTGCTGCGGCCGGTCCCGCCGGTGGCGCTGATCCCGCTGGCGCTGCTGGCGTTCGGGAGCACCACGACGACCGGCATCGCGGTGGTGGCGTTCGCGGCGTGCTGGCCGGTGCTGGTGAACACCGTCCGGGGGCTGCGCGGCACCGACCCGGTGGCGGCCGACACGCTGCGCTCGTTCGGGTTCGGGCGGCGCGCGGTGCTGTGGCACGTGGCGCTGCCGGGCGCGGCGCCGTTCATCGCCACCGGGGTCCGGGTCGCGGCGGGCATCGCGCTCATCGTCACCGTCACCGCCGAGCTGTACGCGGGCGGCGGCGAGGGACTGGGCACCTGGCTGCTGGAGGCGGGCGCGAGCGCCGGGCAGACCGACGTCATCCTGGCCGCCGTGGTGTGGGCCGGGGTGCTCGGGCTGGCCGCCGACAGCGTCCTGGCGGGGGCGTCCCGGCGGATGTTCCGCTGGCAGCCGGCCGCCCGGTCCGCATGAGGGCCCCGGCCGGAGCGGCGGGCTGGGGCACCGTCGCCGTCGCGGTCGCCTGCTGGGAGGCGGGGACGCGCGCGGCGGGCAACCCGTTCGCCCCGCCGCCGAGCCGGATCGCCGGGCGGCTGCGGGAGCTGTGGTTCTCCGGGCCCGCCGACCGGCTGTGGCTGACCGAGGCGGCGGTCGAGAACGTCCCGCCGAGCGTCGCGCGGCTGCTGGCGGGCTGGGCGCTGGCGTCCCTGGCCGGCGTCGCGCTGGGGCTGGCCGTCGGCCGGGTCCGCAGCCTCGCCGAGCTGGTCGAGCCGGTGCTGCACTTCGCCCGCGCCGTCCCGCCGACCGCACTCGCTCCGGTGTGGGTGGCGCTGCTGGACATCGGCACCCCGACGCAGCTCGTGACCATCGCGTTCGGGGTGGTGTGGCCGGTGCTGCTCAACACCGTCGACGGGGCCCGTTCGGTGGAGCCGGTGCAGATCGACACCGCCCGCGTGTACGGGCTCGGGCCGGTGCGCCGCGCGGTGTACCTGGTCATCCCCTCGGCGGCCCCGAAGATCTTCACCGGGCTGCGGATCGCGCTGGGCCTGGCGGTGATCCTCATGGTGGTCTCGGAGATGACCGGGTCCACCAACGGGATCGCGTTCTCCCTGCTCCTGGACGCCCAGCGCACCTTCGACATTCCCGCCATGTGGGCGGGCATCTGTGTGCTGGGCGCGCTGGGCTACCTGCTCGCCCTGGTCCTCGACCGTTGTGAACGGCGGGTGCTGGCCCGCCATCCGTCCGGCCCGTCCCGTACGGCGGGCCGCCCGCGTCTGGAGACGACCCATGGCTGACCCCTCTGCCCCGATCCAGGATCTGCTGCGCGGCTGGTGGCGGTTCTCCGCGCTGCACGCCTGGGTGGAGCTGGAGTGCTCCGACCATCTGGCGGGCGGCCCGCTCACCGCCGGGGAACTCGCCGTCCGGTGCGGCGCGCACGCCCCTTCCCTGGCTCGGCTGCTGCGCACGATGGCGTCCCTCGGCTTCGTGACCGCCGACCCCGAACGCGGCACGTACGCGCTGACGGAGACCGGCGCGATGCTTCGCGCGGACGTCCCCGACTCGATGCGGCCGGGGATCATCGTCGTCGGCGAGGGCGAGTCGTGGACGGCGATGCGGCGGCTCGCCGACACGGTGCGGACGGGCCGCTCGTACTTCCAGGAACACCACGGCTCCCTGTACGAGTACTACGCCGACCGGCCTCACCTGGAGACGGCGTTCGCGTCGTACATGACGGC
This sequence comes from Thermomonospora sp., assembly GCA_036258615.1. GTDB lineage: Bacteria > Actinomycetota > Actinomycetes > Streptosporangiales > Streptosporangiaceae > Thermomonospora. The sequence goes on from DATADI010000310.1 coordinate 1,977, forward strand.
ACGCTCGCGGAGCTTCGCGCGGGGGCTCCTGGCGGTCTGCGACTTCTCCGGGGCGCGCACGATGGTGGACGTCGGCGGCGGCGTCGGCACGATCCTGGCGGAGGTGCTGACGGCGCATCCGGACCTGCACGGCGTCCTGCTCGACCTGCCGACGGTGACGGTCGCCGCGCACGCCTACCTGGAGGCGCAGGGCGTCGCCGACCGCTGCGAGGTCGTCGCCGGGAGTTTCCTGGAGGAGGTGCCCGCCAAGGCCGACGTGTACCTGCTGGCCAGCATCCTGCACAACTGGCCCGACGACGTGGCGCTCACCATCCTGCGCACGGTACGGGAGGCCATGGCCGACGACAGCCGGGTGCTGCTGCTGGACGTCCTGCCACCCGACGTTCCCGACCGGCCCCACCTGGGGTTCGACCTGGACATGCGGATGCTCGCGCTGTTCGGCGAGGGCCACGAGCGCACCCCGGCCGAGTACCGGGCCCTCCTCGCCCAGGCCGGCCTGCGCACCGAACGCACCACCGAACTCCCCGCCGGAGCCACCCTCGTCGAAGCCACCCCCGCCTAGGGGGCGTCGCCGGGGGCTTGTCGTCCGGCTGGGGTCTCGCGGGTCTGGGCGAGCGGGAGGGTTTCCGGCCCTGGTGGCAACGCCTCGGGGCCGGGCGGCTGAGGCTTCGGGCGGGATGGCAGGGGATCTGGGGCGGGGGTGGTGTCGAGGGGGAGCAGGTGGCCGGGGCGGGTGGTGAGGGGGACGCCCGCGGCCGCCAGTTCGAGGGTGGCGCAGGCGTGCAGGTGGCGGTCGAGGCCGGTGTCCGCGAGCAGCGCGACGAGGTCGGGGTTCGGGCGGGCGAGGATCAGGCGGGCGCCGGACCGGCGGGCCTGGCTCCACAGGGCGACCAGGACGCCGAGGCCGAACCGGTCGGCCATCCGGACCCGGGACAGGTCCAGCACCACCCGGGGGCAGGGCGTCTCGCGGAGCGCGGCCGTCAGTGGCTCGCGCAGCAGGTCGGCGGTCCGTGCGCCCAGGTCCCCGGCGGGCCGGACGAACAGGTCGCCGCCGGTGCGGTGGACGTGGATCCGCAGCGCGGCCTCAGGGCGCGGGGCGGGCTTCGACGTGGTCCGGCGCTCGTCCTTCATGGGTCATCGCCTTCCCGGGGGGTGCAGCCAAAACTGTCCCAGAATCGCTGACGAGGCCGCACCGGAAAATGCGGCCCCGCAGTCGGGATCGGCTTCTCCGCAGGAAAGTCCGAAGGGAATGGGAGAAGTGCTCGATTGCCGAGGAAAATACCCGCGGCGATGGTGAGGACACTCGCCGTCCGGTCAAGTTAGGGCCAAGCGGGGTTGACCTCCGCGGCGGTGCTCCGGGCGACGACGACCAACCGGAACTCGTCCGACCCTTTTGGGTGACAGGTCACGAGTGTCACGAATCGCCCGGCCGGTTCCGCCGCCGGGTCGAAGGGCACCGCGGCGAGCACTCCGCCGTCGGCGGGGGTGGTGACCCGCACCGACTCGACCCGGTAGGCGTGCCGGACACCCCCTGCGTACAGGCGGATCTCGGCTCCGCGCCGGAGCCGGTCCAGTGCCCGGAACGGCGCCGGGCGCAACGTGCGGTGGCCCAGCAGCACGGTGTTCCCTGGTTCGCCGGGAAGTGCCGTCCCGGGATAGTGCCCGACGCCGGCGGAAAGGGAGGCGGCCGACACTCCCTCGTGCACGGGTTGTTTTCCCGGTGGGTCGATTCCCGGGATTTCCAGCATCGCGACCGGCGCGGGAACGGCCGACGCGACGGGCTCCGGAAACGCACCCGCGGCGGCCAGCACAAGAAACCCCAAGAACGCCCTGCGC
>DATADI010000311.1:0-4208 GCA_036258615.1 Thermomonospora sp.
TCGTCTCGGCGTGCGGGCGGGCGGGGCGCTCAGCCGGGCACGGGCTCGCTGGACGACCTCGGGTGACGGGGGCCGCGCGTCGGGCAGGGCGCGGGCCAGCAGGTCGAGCTCATCCATCGGAGTCCTCCTTCAGCGGGTTGACGTCGCCGAGTGCCCGGCGCAGTTGCTTGCGCGCCCGGTTCAGCCGGGACCCGACGGTGCCGTACGGGATGCCGAGCACGTCCGCGATCTCCTCGTGGGACAGCCCGGCCAGCGCCACCAGCAGCAGCACGTCCCGGTCGCCGCGGTTCAGCGACGCGACCGCGGCGGCCAGCTCGGGCCGCAGGCGGCTGGCGCTGACCTCGTCCACGACCCGGTCCTCGGGCCCGTCGGCGGGCCGGTCGGGGCCGCGCCGCCCCAGCGCCCGCAGCGCACGGACCTCGGCGCGGCGGTGCTTGCCGATCAGGTTGGTGGCGATGCCGAACAGCCAGCTCCGCATGGAGGCGCGCGCGGCGTCGTACCGGTCGCGCTTGCGGAACGCGGTCAGGAACGTCTCGGCGACCACGTCCTCGGCCGCGTCCGGGCCGAGCCTCGCCGCGACATAGCGGTGGATCTCGGTGAAGTGCGCGTCGAAGACGTCCGCGAACCGGTCGGGATCGCTGGCCGGCGGACGGAGCGCCGGTGCGGTCACCGTTGCTGTCCTGTCATGGGGGGCCTTTCGTGACGGAACGGCGGTCGGGGTGTATCACCCGTCACCGCCGCCCGCTTTCACGGGCCTACCGGGTGGTGAACTTGTAGCCGATGCCGCGGACGTTGATGATGTGGCGGGGCCGGTGGCGGTCGGGTTCGATCTTGGTGCGCAGCCGTTTGACGTGGACGTCGAGGGTCTTGGTGTCGCCGTAGTACTCCGGGCCCCAGACGGCCTCCATGAGCCGCATCCGGGGCAGCACCAGCTCGGCGTTGCGGACCAGCATCTCCAGCAGCAGGAACTCCTTGAGCGGCAGGTCCAGCGGGCGGCCGTGGACGGTGACGGTGTGCCGGTCGACGTCCACCCGGACGGGGCCCGCCACGAGGACGCCCTCGTTGTCCTCGCCGCCGCCGATGGGCCGCCGCCGCAGCACCGCGCGGATCCGCGCCATCAGCTCGCGCGGTGAGAACGGCTTGGTGACGTAGTCGTCGGCGCCCATCTCCAGCCCGACGATCCGGTCGATCTCCCCGGTCTTGCCGCTCACGATGATCACCGGGATGTCGGACCGGGTGCGCAGCCGCCGCAGCACCTCGTTGCCCGACCAGGGCCCCGGCAGCGTCAGGTCGAGCAGGACGAGTTCGGCGCCCACGCTGTCGAGGAGTTCCAGCGCCTCCGGGCCGGTCTCCGCCACAACGGGCTTGAAGCCGTCGTCCTCCAGCAGCGACGACAGCAGCCGCACGACCGACTCGTCGTCCTCGACGACCATCACACGCGTCACCACGACCCCCCTGGTTGGCCCGCCTCTTTCTCTCGACGCCCGACCGGCCCCGAATCGTTGCCCCGTGCCCGACATGACGAACGGCGGTCATGGAGTGCTCGGCCATGACCGCCGTCGTCGTTCGCCGTCCGCTCAGGGCAGGGTGGGCACCTGCGGCCTGGCGTCGGTCCAACCGGCCTGCAGGTAGACCGTCGTGCGCTCCTTGTCGGGCGTGGCGGCCCCGGGGCGGCCCGCGACCTCGGCGCTGGACAGGATCAGGGACGTGCGCGGGTCCACGATCAGGCGGGTGGCCAGTCCCCGGTCGACGATGTCGATGCCGACGCCGGTCCGGCCCTGGGGATCCTTCACCTCGCCGAGGCTGCGGGCCCCGGGCAGGGCGGCCAGCGCGCGGAACGCGGCGGCCCGGACCTCCGGCGGCGCGGGAACGGTGGCCAGCAGATCCGTCAGGGCCCCGCCGAGCAGGGTGTCGGGGACGTTCCGGCCGCCCGCCGCCGCCCGCAGCGCGGCGGACAGCCGCTCAGGGTCGGACGGGAGCGCCTGGATCTCCTTGAGCGTCATCCGCCGCTCGGCCACGACGAACCCGTGCGGCGGGTTCACCTTGACGACCCGGCCGGGCTGGGGGGTGCCGTGCAGGTAGGAGCGTCCGCCCTGGACGGTGTCGGCGGCGCCGAGGTCCCAGCGGGCAGGCGAGCCGTCGGCCTTCCACGCCGCCGCGTCCGCCGGGGTCTTCGGCCGCGCCCCCGCCTCGCGGAAGCCGGACCAGGTGACGCCCTTGGCGTTGGTCCACTCCTCGACGACGTGCAGGCGCTCCATCGTGTACGGGCGTCCCTTCGGCCCCACCCGGACGGCGATGGCGTACATCCTCTTGACCCGCCAGTAGTCGCCGCGCGCGACGGGGGTCGTGGCGGCGCGGTCGGCGGCGGCCAGCAGGACCGTCCGGGCGGACAGGTCGCGGGGGGCCTTGGCCTCGGGGTCGGGGTCGCCCGGGGCCGTCCCGGACACCGCCACGGCCACCGCGACGGCGGCGGCGGCCACTCCCGCCAGACCCGCCAGGCCGAAGCCCAGGCGCGGCAGCCGCAGCCCCCGGCGGCGGGCCGGAGCCGGGGCGGAGGCGGGCGAGGCCACCTCGGCGAGCAGCCGGGCGCGGCCCTCGGCGACGGTGCGCTCGGAGGGGTCCTCCTCCAGCATGGCGCTGATCATCTGGAGTTCGTTCATCGGGATGCCTCCTGGTCGAGGGCGGCGCGGAGCTTGGTGCGGGCGCGGCTGAGGCGGGAGCCGACCGTGCCGTAGGGGATGCCGAGGGCCTCGGCGACCTCGTCGTGGCCGAAGCCGCTGAGCGCGACGAGCAGCACGACGTCCCGTTCGCCCTGGGAGAGGGCGGCCAGGGCGCGGGCCAGACGGGGCTGCATGCGCTGGGCGGTGACCAGGGTGACCACCCGGTCCTCGTGGCCCTGCCCGGCGGTCGGCTCGGCGCCGGCCCGCGCGAGCGCCCGGTACCGCCGGGTCTCGTCGCGCTTGTGCTGGGCGACGAGGTTGGTCGCGATGCCGAAGAGCCAGGGGCGGACCGCGCCGCGCCGGGCGTCGAAGGTCTGCCGCTTGCGGAAGGCGATCAGGAAGGTCTCGGCGGCCAGGTCGTCGGCCGCCTGCGGGCCCAGCCGCCCGGCCACGTAGCGGTACACCGCGGGGAAGTGACGGTCGTAGATCGCGGTGAAGCGCTCCGGTTCGCGGAGGGATCCGGTGATGTCCTCCGCGTCGAGCGCGTGCCGCCCGGGGACCGTCTCGGCCTCGGCGGTCATGCGTCTGTCTCCGTCATACACGCACCTCTCGGGGGTGAGGAACAGCTTCACCCTTACTCCGGAGAACTGTCGACCTTCTTTCCCTGCAGGTCAGGGGCCTTGTCTTCGGCAGGCGGGGGCAGGGGCCGGTCCGGAGTCGTCGACCGCCGAGTCCACCCCAGCCTCCCTCTCGTACAGCGTTCGAGCCGATTCGCACACCGTTCAAGCCGCTCTAGGCTGGGACCCGGCGAGGCGGAGCGACGAGGAGGCGGGAATGGCGGCCCCGACCGGAAAGGCCCCCAGCTCGGTCTGGACCCGGCCCGAGCGGCCCCGGCGCGAGCAGCCCACGCTCGGCCGCGAGCAGATCGTGGACGCGGCGCTGGCCCTGCTGGACGCCGACGGCCTCGCCGGGCTGAGCATGCGGCGGCTGGGCACCCGGCTGAACGCGGGCGCCACCTCGGTCTACTGGCACGTGGCGAACAAGGACGAGCTGCTGGAGCTGGCCATGGACCGGGTGATGTCCGAGGTCGCCGTGCCGGACGCCGCCGAGGCCGGGGGCTGGCGCCCGGCCGTCGCCGGGTACGCCCGCAGCCTGCGCGCGATGATCCGCCGCCATCCGTGGACGGTCACGCTGTTCGGCAGCCGCCCGATGATCGGCCCCAACGCCACCCGGGTCATGGACGAGGTGCTGACCGCCTTCCGGCACGCCGGGTTCACCGGCCACGACCTGGAGTACGCCTGGGCGCTGGTCGTCGACTACGTCATCGGCGCGGCCGGGAGCGAGGCGAGCCGGGCGGCCCACCAGCGCGGCGTCACCACCGACGAGCGGATCGCCTCCATGGGCACCTACCTGCGGCGGATCGACGCCGAACGCCCCCGGCTGGCCGAGCACATCCGCGCCGTGTGGGCGAAGGAGGACGACCAGGTGCTGGAGGGCCGGTTCGCCTTCGGCCTGGAGTGCCTGCTCGACGGGCTGGAGACGCGGCGG
>DATADI010000312.1:0-5258 GCA_036258615.1 Thermomonospora sp.
GGGCTCCGGCGCGGCGGCCCGGCGGCGTTCGGGGATCAGCGCGGTCGCGGCGGCCAGCACGGCGAACGGGATGGCGGGCAGCACGTAGCGGTCGTCGTAGTCGGCGGTCGCGGCGGGCACCACCAGCAGCGCCAGGGACACCGACCAGGGCAGCAGCGCCCGCCCGCCCAGCCGCCGGACCCGCACCAGCAGGCCGCCGAGCCCCACCAGCAGGAACCCGCCGAGCACCGTGCCGCGCACGTACACCCGGTCCTGGTAGTCGCGGATCCACGCGGCGTGGGGCTCGACGACCCTGGCACGCGCGGTGTCGCGGCCGTAGGCGTAGGCCCAGACCGCGTCGTCCTCGTGCAGGCTCGCGCCCTCACGGAACCGGTACTTGGCGGCCGTCCACGGAGTGGGGTACGGCTCGCGCTCCCAGGCGAACGCCCGGAACGTGTCACGGAAGACGACGCCGACGTAGTCGCCGGGCTGCTCACGGATGGCCGCCCAGGCGAACTCGCCCGCCAGCTCGTTGGCCCGCGGGTCGCGGATGCCGCCGGGCAGCCGGTTGAAGCCGGACCCGGGCTGCCACATCGCGGCGTACGCGGGGGCCACCTGCGGGTCGCGCGGCACGTTCTCACGGCACAGGATCGCCACCTCGGGACGCGGCCGGATCCTCGCGCAGTCGGCGAAGTCGACGGTGCGGCCGTACAGCCAGATCTGGTCGCTCTTGCTGAGGGCGAACTCGCCGTGCACCGAGCTGAACCAGGACATGTACCCCAGGATCGGGATCGCGCAGGTCACCACCGCCGCGACCGTCGCCCGCCACCCCGCGCGGCGTACCAGCATGCACACCACCAGCACCAGCAGCAGGGGCAGCCCCACCGACCGGGTCAGCGCGGCGCACGACATCAGCAGCCCGGCGAGGGCCCCCGTCCACCAGCGCATCCGCCGCCGCCACAGCACCACCGTCACCGCCGCCGTCAGCAGGAACGCGAACAGCAGGTCGGCCATCAGCAGGTGCTCGAGCTGGATCTGGTACGCGTCGTACAGGACCGGCAGGGTGACCGGGGTCGCCACCAGGCCGGGCAGCCACCGCCGCCGGGGCCAGGCGGTGCGCGCCGCCCGCCACACCAGGGCGTAGACCATCACCCCGATCGCCAGCCCCAGCACGTGCTGCACCCCGACGACCCACAGGAAGCTGCGGGCGGGTTCCAGCAGCCACAGGAACACCGAGTAGCCGCTGGGCCGCAGGTCGGAGGGCTCGAAGCGGACCGCCGACTCCAGGTAGGTGCCGGAGTCGCCGAACCACAGCACCGTCGGGTAGCCGAGGGTGGCGATCCAGCGGATCGTCGCCGCGCCCGCCAGGGCCAGCAGGAACAGGCCGTGCGCCAGCAGCAGGCGGCCCAGGCCGGTGAGGGACCGGCGCGCCAGGCGGCCCGCCGCGCGCGCCACCGGCCGGGCCGTGCTCACCACATCACCCACATCGGCCCTTCCTGCCCTGAGACGACTGAGACGGCGTGGGATCGGCGCGTCCGGCTCACCCACATGACGGCTCAGGCGTGCGTCCGGTTTACCCGCGCGCGGGTCCACATGAGGAGAGGCCAGGCGGGCACCGGCCGGTCGGCGTCCGGCTAGATTTGGCCTGCCTGGATAGTCGATCATTCCCGGGAAGCGGGACCAACGCAAACACCACCGGAACCGTGCGAGCGGGGTCGTCGCGGAGGGGCTGTGGTGAGTCACCCGGAAGGGGCGATCCGGGAGGGGAACGGCGCGCGGTGGGCGGTGCCCGCCGTGCCGGCGGCGGTGGCGCTGGCGGTGAACCTGTGGGGGCTCAGCGCGGCGTCGCCGTGGCGGGACGAGGCGGCGACGCTGTCGGCGGCCCGGCGTCCGCTGGGCGAGCTGGTGCGGCTGCTGGCGCACATCGACGCGGTCCACGGCCTCTACTACCTGTTCATGCACGGGTGGACGGCGCTGTTCGGCACGGGCGTCGCGGTGGTCCGGCTGCCGTCGGTGGTCGCGGTCGCGGTGACGGCCGGGGTCACGGCGGTGCTGGGGCGGCGGCTGGCCGACGACCGGACGGGGATGACGGCGGGGCTGCTGGTGGCCCTGTCGCCGGTGCTGTCGCGGTACGGGCAGGAGACCCGGCAGTACGCCGTCGCCGCCGCGGTGGCCGCCGTGTCGACCCTGCTGCTGGTCAGGGCCCTGGAGCGGGGTGACCGCCGGTCGTTCGCGCTCTACGGGGCGTCGGTGGCGCTGGTCGGCTGGGTGCACCTGTTCACGTTGCTGCTGCTGCCGGTGCACGCGGTGGCGTTGTGGGGCGTCCGGCATGACCGCGCGGTGCCGTCCCGCTGGGGGCTGTCGGCGGCGGGGGGCCTGGCGGCGGTGCTCCCGCTGGCCCTGGTGGCGCTGCCGCAGCGGTCCCGGCAGGTGGAGTGGATCCCCAGTCCCACCCTCGACCAGGTGCGGACCCTGTACGACGCCATGGCCGGTGACCGGGTGCTGGTCGGCCCGGTGGTGGTGCTGGGGGCGATGGCGTTCTGGCGGCGGTTCGGCCGGGGCCCGGTGGAGCTGCGGACGCTGGCGGTGGCGTGGGCGATGCTGCCGCCCGCGCTGCTGCTGGGGATCTCCCTGGTCGAGCCGTCGTACGTGCTGCGGTACGTCGTGTTCTGTGTGCCGGGGGTGGCGCTGCTGACGGCGGCCGGGCTGCGGAGCGTGCCGTTCCGGGCGGTGCCGGCGGTGGTCCTGGTGATGGCGGCGCTGACCGTCCCGATGCACCTCAGCGTGCGGCAGCAGGACTCACGGCCCGACGACCTGCGCAGACTGGCGCACCTCATCAGGGAGCGGCGCGAACCCGGTGACGCCGTCGTGTTCGCCCACCGGTACTACCGCCGGGTCACCGCGGCCGATCCGGGGGCGTTCCGGGGGCTGCGCGACGTCACCTCGCGGGAACCGGCAGGCCGGATCGGCGACCTCCAGGACAGCGAGGTGACCGACGAGGCCACCCTGTGGCGCAGGCTGGCCGGTGTGGACCGGATCTGGTGGATCGCCAACTCCACCAAGACCCCGCCGGCACCGGAGAGCACGCTCAAGGAACGGGTGATCGTCCGGTCCGGGGTCTTCCGGCGTGTGCGGACCCTGCGGTTCAAGGGTGGCCGGCTGATCCTCTACGTGAGGCGGTGAGACAGCGCCCGGAGCTTCTCGACCGTCTTGGCCTTGCGGACCTCCACCGACAGCCCGCCCCGTACCGTCCGGTACGGCCGGGCGCGGCGCAGCGGGAACAGGTGCACCGGCCCCGGCGGCTCGTCGTCGGGCGCGGGGATCCGGGCCCGCAGCACCGCCCCGCCGACCACCAGCTCCAGCGTCGGGTCCCACCGGCCGAGGCCGCACTCGCGCAGGTCGAACTGGACCTCGATCTCGATCCGGCCGGGGCGCGGGTCGGTGACCGCCGGGATCCAGCGGCACTCCCCCGTGCCGCGCCGCACCAGTTCGGCGCGGGCGTGCACCGGATGCTCGGGGTCCAGCGCGGCGGGCACGTGCGCGGTGACCACCAGCCGCCCGGCGGCGGCCCGCTCGACCTGGTCGACGTGCAGCAGGGCGGGCAGCGCGGCGGCCGACACGTCCAGGGTGACGGCCCCGGTGTGCGGGTCGGTGAGGGCGGACACCACCGTGCCGTTCGCGCCGAGCCTCGGGGTGGCGGCGCGGTCGCCGCCGAACGTCAGCCGCGCGGTGTGCACGATCTCCTGGACCCGCATCTCCGCGTACACCTCCCAGCGGCCCCGGCGCAGCGTCTCCCAGTCGGCCGGGTCGATGACGACGGTGAAGCCGTCCCCGTCGAGCCGGGCGGGCAGGCGCAGTTCGACCGACGGGTCCTCGGCGGCCAGCAGCAGCAGGTTCATCCGCTGCTCGGCGGGGTCGATGTCGGTGATGGCGGCCCGTCCCCCGATCACCAGGGCGTCGTCGCGCCACATCAGGACGTCCGCGCGGGCCTCCACCCGGAGCCGGTCGGTGACGTCGAAGTACTCGTCGGGGATGCCGCCCTGCGGGTCGCGGAACAGCGGGTACGCGCAGTACGCGCGGTCCCCGTCCACCAGGGTCGGCGGCTGCTCGCCGGTCTCGTCGCAGGCGGTGATCTCGTCCAGGGCGGCGGCGAGGCCCCGGGCGAGGCAGCAGGCGATCAGGCGGGAGCGGGGCCCGAAGGCGGCGTCCACGTCGGGGGTGTAGAAGTCGCGGACGATCCGCCCGGCGGCCTCCCGCGCGATGGCGCGGTCCACCTCGGAGGCGGTCCGGTAGCGGTCGTCGAAGCGGGGGAAGACGTCCTCGCGGAAGTGCCGCAGCATCAGGCGGTCGCGCAGCGGGCCCGGCGGGACCTGCTCGGCGACGAACGCCATCACCTCGGCGATGAACGGCCAGCACCGGGAGTCCTCGTCGGGGCGCGGCGGGGCGGCGCCCATGAGGTAGCAGTCGTACCCGGCGAGCACGGAGACGCCGGAGGCGCCGAAGTAGGCGCGGGCGGTGAACAGGTGGTGCTCGCAGACGGCCATGCCCTCCACGAACCGCAGCCCCAGCCGGTCCACCAGCGACATCCGGAACAGCTTGAACGGCGACAGGGTGTCGTAGACCGACGGGCTCTCGGCGAGGGTCGTGTCCGGCAGGTCCACGGTGAACGCCGGCTCCCGGTCACCGGCCCCGGCGCACCGCCCGACGACGACGTCGGTGCCGTGCAGGTCCGCCATCGCGGTCATCCGCGCCAGCGCCTGGTCGCCGAGCCGGTCGCGGGGGTCGAGGAACAGCACGTACTCGCCGGTCGCCCGCTGGATGCCCGCGTTGCGCGGCGCGCCGGGGCCGCCGGAGGCGGGCTGGTGGATCACGTGCATCCCGGGCCGCCCGGCCGCCAGCCGGTCCAGCCGCCGGCCGCTGCCGTCGGTCGAGCCGTCGTCCACCGCGATGATCTCGACGGCGTCCGGCCCGATCGTCTGCCGGAACACCGACCCGAGCGACCGGTCGAGGGTCGCCCGATCGTCGCCGACCGCCATGACGACGGTGACCTTGGGTCGCTCAGCCATGTCCCTCCCCGGATTCTCGTAACCGTACGTTACGGAGGCGGTGCGGACGGCATACGGCTCGGATGATAGGACAGTGGGGGCGTACAAGCCGGGCACGGCGCGCGACCAAGGACGTTCAACTTCTGGTCAGGCGGACGCCGGTCCGAATTCAGACGGAGGCGGTTGCATTCTCGCCACTCGTCCGTCATCTCCCTGGAGAAACTCCGTGACCAA
>DATADI010000313.1:0-14353 GCA_036258615.1 Thermomonospora sp.
GGCTGAGCCTCACCCGACGGCGCCCTGTGACGTGTCTCACGTTGCGGGGCGCCGTCGTCGTCCGTATTGTGGCGTGGTCTTGTTCCCGCCCGTTGGGGGTTTCGTTGGAGATCTGAGGTCGCGGACACCGCGCAGGGATCCGGCCTGGTGTGACACCGCCGGTCCGCGTGCGACCTCAGTGACCCCGTTCGGGGCGAGTCCTTCCGCTGACGCGTCCGTGCGTCCTCGCGGTGTCTGCCTTTACGTGCATGTTCCGACTGACACGCGAAGGAGAACCGCCCCATGTCACCTGCCGTCGTCCTCTCCGGCGTCACGTTCGCCTGGCCCGACGGCACTCCCGTCCTGACCGGGCTGGACGGGACGTTCGGCGCCTGCCGCACCGGGCTGATCGGCCTCAACGGCGCCGGCAAGTCCACGCTGCTCCGGCTGGTCGCCGGGGAGCTGCACCCGCAGTCGGGCACGATCGAGGTGTCCGGCGACGTCGGGTACCTGCCGCAGGACCTCCCGCTGGGCGCCGCCCGCACCGTCGCCGACCTGCTCGGCGTCGCCGAGACCCGCAACGCCCTGCTCGCCATCGAACGCGGCGAGGCCACCGAGGCCAACTTCGCCGCCGTCGGCGACGACTGGGACGTCGAGGAACGCTCCCGCGCCGAGCTGGACCGGCTCGGGCTGGCCCACGTCGGACTCGACCGGACGGTCGCGACGCTGTCCGGCGGCGAGACCGTCATGGTCGGCCTGGCCGCCCGGCTCCTGCGGCGTCCCGACGTGCTGCTGCTCGACGAGCCCACCAACAACCTGGACCTGGACGCGCGGCGGCGCCTGTACGACGCGGTCGCCTCCTGGCCCGGGGTGCTCGTCGTGGTCAGCCACGACCGGGCGCTGCTGGAACTGGTGGACGAGATCGCCGACCTGCGTGACGGCGGGCTGCGCACCTTCGGCGGGAACCTGCCCGCCTACGAGGAGGCGCTCGCCGTCGAGCAGGAGGCCGCCGAGCGGATGGTCCGCTCGGCCGAGTCCGACGTGCGCCGCCAGCGCCGTGAGCTGGCCGAGGCGCACGTCAAGCTGGCCCGCCGGGTCCGGTACGGCGACAAGATGTTCGCCAACAAGCGCGAACCGAAGATCGTCATGAACGCGCGCAAGCGGGAGGCCCAGGTCCAGGCGGGCAAGCACCGCATCATGCACGAGGACCGGCTGCGCGACGCCCAGGAGCGGCTGGCCGAGGCGGAGGAGGCGGTCCGCGACGACGCCGAGATCCGGGTCAGCCTGCCGCGCACCGAGGTCCCCGCCGGGCGCACGGTCCTGACCGTCACCGGCCTCACCGCCCCCGAGCCGGTCCCCGCGACGCTGCCGGAGCTGGTCGTGCGCGGTCCCGAGCGAATCGCGCTGACCGGCCCGAACGGCTCCGGCAAGACCACGCTGCTGCGGGCGGTGATGGGGGAGGGCACCCTTCCCGAGGCGGAGGTGCGGGTCGGGGTGCCGGGGCTGCGGTACCTGCCGCAGCGCCTGGACGTCCTCGACGACGCGCTCAGCGTGGTCGACAACGTCCGCCGGTTCGCGCCGGACAGGTCGGTCAACGAGATCCGGGCGGGGCTGGCGCGTTTCCTGTTCCGGGGCGCGCGGGCCGACCGGATCGCCGGGGGCCTGTCCGGCGGCGAGCGGTTCCGCGCCGTGCTGGCCGCGCTGCTGCTGGCCGACCCGGCGCCGCAGCTGCTGCTGCTGGACGAGCCCACCAACAACCTCGACATGGCCAGCGTCCGGCAGCTGGCGCAGGCGCTCGACGCCTACCAGGGGGCGCTGGTCGTGGTGAGCCACGACCTGCCGTTCCTGGAGACCATCGGCATCACCCGGTGGCTGCGCATGGACCGCACCGCCGGCCTCGTGGAGGAGGCCCCGTGAGGGATCCCGGAAAAATGGCCTGAAACGACGATCCCCCGCCTGCTAGGTTGATCACCGATCAGCAGGACAGGGGGATTCGTCATGGCGAAGCTCAATCAGATCATCGCCGTCGAGAAGGGCGTGAAGAGCAAATCCGCGCAGGAACTCGCGCACGCCCACCAGACGCTTCAGAAGCAGCCTCCGCTGTCCGGCATCTCGCGCACCTACCAGCCGAAGGACGAGGAGGGCGAGCAGTTCCCGCCCGAGTCCACCAAGGTGCAGGTCAAGGCCGAGGACACGCTGCGCAGGGTGGGCGAGTCGCTGAGCCGGCTGTTCGACGTGACCGCGACCAAGGACTGGGCGAACTGCACCGCCAGGGCCGACGTCACCGTGGACGGCCGCACGCTGCTGCGCGACGTCCCGGTGACCTACCTGCTCTTCCTGGAGAAGCAGCTCAAGGAACTGCAGGGATTCGTCCAGCGGCTGCCGGTGCTCGACGCCGCCGAGTCCTGGACGTACGACGCGTCCACCGACGTGTGGCGCACCGAGCCGGTCCGCACCGTCAAGACCAAGAAGGTGCCGCGCAACCACGTCAAGGCGGAGGCCACCGACAAGCACCCGGCCCAGGTGGAGGTGTACTACGAGGACATCCCCGTCGGGTACTGGACCACGGTCAGGTTCTCCGGGGCGCTGCCGGCGCGGCGCGTCAACGACCTGCTCGACCGCCTCGACCGGCTCCAGACGGCGGTGAAGTTCGCCCGTGAGGAGGCCAACGGCGCCGAGGTCACCGACCGGCACGTCGGCGAGGCGGTGTTCGGCTACCTTTTCGAGTGACGTTCGAGTGATTCGTGAGACTCCCCCCGCCTTCGCGCGGGGGGTGCGCGAGGAGCGCAGACTGAAACTGAGAATGAACCTGATTTCAGGCGTGTGACAGTGCGGGTTCGAATCCCGTCCCCGGCATTCCACGCCGGGGTGGCCCAATCGGAAGAGGCAGCCGCCGCACCCAGACTCAGGCTCTCGCTCCAGATTCAGTATTCGCCGCCGAGCGCCGGCCCACCGGTCGCGGAAAAAGCCGTTGTCCATGCTGGTTCGAATCCAGCTCGCTCCTCTCGCGGGGCGATGGCCTAAAGGTAAGGCGGACGGCATCAGTCTTATCCGCGTCCACCAGGGATTCCGGTCCGCTCACCTGGCGGCACCCGGGGGCTCAGGGGATGGGAAAACCCCTGGGCCCCTCTTCGCGTTCCGGCCCCCGCCGGGCCGGGAACCGTCCGGGGCATGCCACGACTCGACGAGCACGAGGCGCGACGGCGGCTGACCGAGGCCCCCGTGCTGCGCATGGCCACGGTGGACGAGGCGGGACGGCCGCATCTGGTCGTGGCCGTCTTCGCGGCCGACGGTGACCTGGTCCGCATGGCCGTCGACCACAAGCCCAAACGCACCCGCGACCTCAAGCGGCTCCGCAACATCGCCGCCAACCCCGCGGTGAGCCTCCTGGCCGACCACTACGAGGACGACTGGACCCGCCTGTGGTGGGTGCGGGCCGACGGCCGCGCCACCGTCACCGGCGACCCGGCCGAGGTGGAGACCACCGCGCGCCTGCTGGCCGCGCGCTACCCCCAGTACCGCGAGCATCCCCCGGAGGGCCCGGCCGTGCTGGTCGAGGTCCGGCGCTGGGCTGGATGGATATACGAGTGATCGTCCACATGCTGAGAAGATCGTCCGGATCTCTTTGAATACTCATCCATATTCATGCATACTCTTGCTGGAGCGAGTGCGGGAGGGATCGGGCGCGATGGGAATCAGGGCGGCGGTGGCCGGCGCCAGCGGGTACGCGGGCGGGGAACTGCTCCGCATCCTGGCGGGCCACCCCGAGTTCGAGATCGGCGTCCTCACCGCGGGCGCCAACGCGGGCGCGGAGCTGGGGGCGCTCCAGCCGCACCTGCGCCCGCTGGCCGGCCGGGTGCTCGCCGAGACCACCCCGGAGGCGCTCGCCGGGCACGACGTGGTGTTCCTCGCGCTGCCCCACGGCCAGTCCGGGCCCCTGGCCGAACACCTCGGCGACGACGTCCTCGTGGTGGACTGCGGCGCCGACTTCCGCCTGTCCGACCCGGCCGACTGGGAGCACTTCTACGGCACCCCGCACGCCGGGACCTGGCCGTACGGGCTGCCCGAGCTGCCCGGCCGCCGCGCCGAGCTGCGCGGCGCGCGGCGGATCGCGGTGCCCGGCTGCTACCCCACGGTCAGCACGCTGGCGCTGTACCCGGCCTTCGCCGCCGGGATCGCCGAACCCGACGTGGTCGTCGTCGCCGCCTCGGGCACCTCCGGCGCCGGCAAGAGCCCCAAGCCCCACCTGCTGGGCAGCGAGGTCATGGGCTCCATGTCCGCCTACGGGGTCGGCGGCGTCCACCGGCACACCCCCGAGATCACCCAGAACCTGGGCGCGGTCGCCGGCGAGCCGGTCACCGTGTCGTTCACGCCGACCCTGGCGCCGATGAGCCGCGGCATCCTCGCCACCTGCACCGCGAAGGTGCGGCCGGGGGTCGACGCGGCGGCGGTCCGGGCGGCCTACGAGAGCGCCTTCGACGGCGAGCCGTTCGCCTGGCTGCTGCCGGAGGGGCAGTGGCCCGCGACCGCCATGACGCTGGGCTCCAACGCGGCGCTCGTCCAGGTCGCCCTCGACGCCGCCGCCGGGCGCCTGGTCGCCGTCGCCGCCATCGACAACCTCACCAAGGGCACCGCCGGAGGCGCCGTCCAGAGCGCCAACCTCGCCCTCGGCCTTCCCGAAGACCTCGGACTCACCACGATCGGAGTGTCCCCTTGAGCGTTACCGCCCCCCTCGGGTTCCGCGCCGCCGGCGTCGTCGCCGGTCTCAAAGGCGGCGGCGACCGCGACCTGGCCCTGGTCGTCAACGACGGGCCGTCCCGTGCCGCCGCCGGGGTCTTCACCCGCAACCGCGTGAAGGCCGCGCCCGTGCTGTGGTCGCAGCAGGTCCTCAGGGGCGGGCGGGTCCGCGCGGTCGTCCTCAACTCCGGCGGCGCCAACGCCTGCACCGGCGCGGCGGGCTTCCAGGACACCCACGCCACCGCCGAGCGGGCCGCCCAGGTCCTCGACGACTCCGCCGCCGAGATCGCGGTCTGCTCCACCGGCCTCATCGGCGAGCGGCTCCCCATGGACAAGCTGCTCCCCGCCGTCGGCACGGCCGCCGGCGAGCTGTCCCGCGACGGCGGGCTCGCCGCCGCCGACGCCATCCGCACCACCGACTCCGTCGCGAAGATCTCCTTCCGGCGGGCCGAGGCCGGGTACACCATCGGCGGCATGGCCAAGGGCGCCGGGATGCTCGCCCCGTCGCTGGCCACCATGCTGTCGGTCATCACCACCGACGCCGACCTGGACGCCGAGGCGCTCGACCGGGCGCTGCGCTCGGCCACCGCGGTGACCTTCGACCGGCTCGACTCCGACGGCTGCATCTCCACCAACGACACCGTCCTGCTCATGGCCTCGGCCGCCACGGGCGTCACCCCCGACGAGGCGGAGTTCACCGCCCTGCTCACCGAGGTCTGCGCCGACCTGACCCGCCAGCTGCTGGTGGACGCCGAGGGCGCCAGCAAGGCCATCGCGATCGAGGTGGTCGGCGCGGCCAGCGACTTCGACGCGGTCACCGTCGGCCGCGCCATCGCCCGCAACAACCTGCTCAAGTGCGCCATCCACGGCGAGGACCCCAACTGGGGCCGGGTGCTGTCGGCGGTCGGCAGCACCGAGGCGGTGTTCGACCCCGACCAGGTCAACGTCGCGATCAACGGCGTGTGGGTGTGCCGCAACGGCGCGGTCGGCGACGACCGCGACAAGGTCGACCTGCGGCCCCGCGACGTGACGATCACCGTGGACCTGTCGGCGGGCGCCGAGTCCGCCACCGTCTGGACGACCGACCTCACGGCCGAGTACGTCCACGAGAACTCGGCGTACTCGACATGAGCGCCCCCCGCAGCCACGTGCTCGCCAAGGCCGCCACGCTGATCGAGGCGCTGCCCTGGCTGGAGCGCTTCCACGGCAAGACCGTCGTCATCAAGTACGGCGGGCACGCCATGACCGAGGAGTCCCTGCGGCACTCCTTCGCCGAGGACGTCGTGTTCCTGCGGTACGCCGGGCTCAAGCCGGTGATCGTGCACGGCGGCGGCCCCCAGATCAGCGCCGCCCTGGAACGGCACGGCATCGAGTCCACCTTCACCGCCGGGCTGCGGGTCACCACCCCCGAGGCCATGGAGGTGGTCCGGATGGTGCTGGTCGGCCAGGTCAACCGGGAGGTGGTCGGGCTGATCAACCGGCACGGCGCGTTCGCGGTCGGGATGTCCGGCGAGGACGCCAACCTGTTCACCGCCGAGCGCAAGCCCGCCCTGGTCGACGGTGAGCCGGTGGACATCGGCCAGGTCGGCGAGATCGTCGAGGTCCAGGTCGGCGCGGTGCGCAGCCTGCTCGACGACGGGCGGATCCCGGTGATCTCCAGCGTGGCGCGCGGCGACGACGGCGAGATCTACAACGTCAACGCCGACACCGCCGCCGCGGCGCTGGCGGTCGCCCTGGACGCCGCCAAGCTCATCGTGCTCACCGACGTCGAGGGCCTGTACGCCGACTGGCCCGACAGCGACGAGGTCATCGACGAGCTGACCACCGACGCGCTGGCCGAGCTGTTGCCGGACCTGTCCTCGGGCATGGTCCCCAAGATGGAGGCGTGCCTGCACGCCGTGCGCGGCGGCGTCCCCCAGGCCCACGTGCTCGACGGGCGGGTGCCGCACTCGCTGCTGCTGGAAGTGTTCACCGACGAGGGCATCGGCACCATGGTCGTGCCCACCCCGGGAGGCTCCCTGTGAGCAACGACGACCTGCGGGCGCGGTTCGAGGGCGCGTTCATGCCCAACTACGGCGTGCCGCCGGTGGCGCTGGTCGCCGGGCAGGGCTGTGTCGCCTGGGACGCCGACGGCAACGAGTACCTCGACTTCATCGCCGGCATCGCGGTCAGCTCCCTCGGCCACGCCCACGAGGACCTCGCCGAAGCCGTCGCCAACCAGGTCCACTCGATCGCGCACACCTCCAACCTGTTCGTCAACGAGCAGGAGGTGCTGCTGGCCGAGGAGCTGCGGCGGCTGCTCGGCGGCCAGGGCCGGGTGTTCCTGTCCAACAGCGGCACCGAGGCCAACGAGTGCGCCCTCAAGCTCGCCGTCAAGTACGGCAAGGCCACCGGGCGCGGCTACTTCGTCGCGGCCGAGAACGGCTTCCACGGCCGGACCCTCGGCGCGCTGTCCCTCACCGGCAAGCACGCCATCCGCGAGCCGTTCGGGCCGTTCGCCCTCGACGTGCGGTTCGTCCCGTACGGCGACGCCGACGCGCTGCGCGAGGCCGTCACCGGCGAGTGCGCCGCGGTGTTCCTGGAGCCCACCCTCGGGGAGGGCGGCGTGGTGCCCCCGCCCGACGGCTACCTGGCCGCCGCCCGCGAGATCTGCGACGCCACCGGCGCCCTGTTCGTCATGGACGAGATCCAGTCCGCGATCGGCCGTACCGGCACCTGGTTCGCCCACCAGCACGACGGCGTCCGGCCCGACGTCCTCACCCTCGCCAAGGGCCTGGGCGGCGGCCTCCCGATCGGCGCGTGCGTCGGCTTCGGGACGGCCGGGGAGATCTTCGCCAAGGGCGACCACGGCAGCACCTTCGGCGGCAACCCCGTGTCCTGCGCCGCCGCCCTCGCCGTCCTGCGCACCATCGAGAAGGAAGGCCTCCTCGACAACGCCGCCCGGGTCGGCGCCGCCCTCAAGGACGGCCTCGCCGGGGTGGACCACCCGCTGCTGGCCGGTGTCCGGGGCCGGGGGCTGTGGCTGGGCGTCGTGCTCGCCGAACCCCGCGCCGCCGCCGTGGAGGCGGCGGCCCGCCGGGCGGGGTTCCTGGTCAACGCCGTCCAGCCGAACGTCATCCGGCTCGCCCCGCCGCTGGTCGTCACCGCCGCGCAGGCCGCCGAGCTGGTCGGCGCGTTCCCCTCGATCCTCGACTCGGCCGCTCAGGAGGAGATGTGACCACGCACTTCCTGCGGGACGACGACCTCACCCCCGCCCAGCAGGCCGAGGTGCTCGACCTGGCCGCCGCCATGAAGCGCGACCGGTTCGCCCACCGTCCCCTGGAGGGCCCCCGGACGGTCGCGGTGCTGTTCGACAAGCCCTCCACCCGGACCCGCATCAGCTTCGCCGTCGGCATCGCCGAACTCGGCGGCCACGCCCTCGTCATGGACGCCGGCACCAGCCAGCTCGGCCGCGGCGAGACCATCGCCGACACCGCCCGGGTCCTGGAACGGCAGGTCGCCGCGATCGTCTGGCGGACCTCCGGCCAGGAGCGGATCGCCGAGATGGCCGCCGCGTCCTCCGTCCCGGTCGTCAACGCCCTCACCGACGAGTTCCACCCCTGCCAGATCCTCGCCGACCTGCAGACCGTCCGGGAGGCCAAGGGCGCCCTGGCCGGGGTGACGCTGACCTACCTCGGCGACGGCGCCAACAACATGGCCCACTCCTACCTGCTGGGCGGCGCGACCGCGGGCATGCACGTCCGCGTCGCGGCCCCCGAGGGGTACGCCCCCGATCCCGCGATCGTCGCCGACGCCGCCGCGATCGCCCGGCGCACCGGCGGCTCGGTCACCGTCACCACCGACCCCAAGGCCGCCGCCGAGGACGCCGACGTGCTGGCCACCGACACCTGGGTGTCCATGGGCCAGGACGCCAAGGACCTCGCCGTGTTCGCCCCGTACGCGGTCGACGAGGAGAAGGTCGCGCTGGCCGCCTCCGACGTCGCCGTGCTGCACTGCCTGCCCGCCTACCGGGGCAAGGAGATCGCCGCCTCCGTCCTGGACGGCCCGCACAGCCTGGTCTGGGACGAGGCGGAGAACCGGCTGCACGCCCAGAAGGCCCTCCTCACCTGGCTGCTGGAGCGGCGGCCATGACCACCCCGATGACCAAGGCCGCGCGGCACGCCCGCGTGATCGAGCTGCTCAGCCGCCACCCGGTGCACTCCCAGGGCGAGCTGGCCCGGCTGCTGGCCGAGGAGGGCCTGGAGGTCACCCAGGCCACCCTGTCCCGCGACCTGGTGGAGATCGGCGCCGTCAAGCTCCGCGCCGACGACGGCAGCCTGATCTACGCCGTGCCCGGCGAGGGCGGCGAGCGCATCCCGCGCACCCGCACCGGCACCGCCGAGACCTTCCACGGCCGGCTCGCCCGGCTCGCCCAGGAACTGCTGGTCTCCGCGGAGGCGTCGGCCAACCTGGTCATCGTCCGCACCCCGGCGGGCGCCGCCCAGTACCTGGCGTCCGCGATCGACCACGCCGAATGGCCCACCGTGCTGGGCACCGTGGCGGGCGACGACTCGATCCTGGTCATCGCCCGCGACCCGCAGGGCGGCCAGGCCCTGGCCGACGCGCTGCTGCGGCTGACCGAACGACGAGGGCAGGGGCCCGCGGCCCCCGACCCCAGCAGCACCAGCACCTTCAGCACCGCCGAAACAGGAGAACAGTCATGAGCGAGCGGGTCGTACTCGCATATTCCGGGGGCCTGGACACCTCCGTGGCCATCCCGTTCATCGCCGAGCAGACCGGCGCGGAGATCATCGCGGTCGCCGTCGACGTCGGCCAGGGCGGCGAGGACCTGGAGGTCATCCGCAAGCGGGCGCTGGCCTGCGGCGCCGCCGAGGCCGTCGTCGTGGACGCCAGGGAGGAGTTCGCCGCCGACTTCTGCGTCCCCGCCCTGCAGGCCAACGCGCTCTACATGGACCGCTACCCGCTGCTGTCGTCGCTGTCCCGGCCGCTGATCGTCAAGCACCTGGTCGCCGCCGCCAAGGAGTTCGGCGGCACCGCCGTCTCGCACGGCTGCACCGGCAAGGGCAACGACCAGGTCCGCTTCGAGGCCGGCCTGCACGCCCTGCACCCCGACCTCAAGGTCATCGCCCCCGCCCGGGACTTCGCCTGGACCCGGGACAAGGCCATCGCCTACGCCGAGGAGAAGGGCCTGCCGATCGACGTGTCGGCCAAGTCGCCCTACTCCATCGACCAGAACCTGTGGGGCCGCGCCGTCGAGACCGGCTTCCTGGAGGACATCTGGAACGGCCCCGTCGAGGACGTCTACAGCTACACCAGCGACCCGGCCAAGCCGCGCGACCCCGACGAGGTCGTCATCACCTTCAAGTCCGGCGTCCCCGTCGCCCTCGACGGCCGCGCGCTGACCCCGTACCAGCTCATCACCGAGCTCAACCAGCGCGCCGGGGCGCAGGGCGTCGGCCGGATCGACATGGTCGAGGACCGCCTCGTCGGCATCAAGAGCCGCGAGGTCTACGAGGCCCCCGCCGCCATCGCGCTGATCACCGCGCACATGGAGCTGGAGAACGTCACCGTCGAGCGCGACCTGGCCCGCTTCAAGCGCGGCGTCGACCAGCGCTGGGGCGAACTGGTCTACGACGGCCTGTGGTTCTCCCCGCTCAAGTACGCCCTGGACGCGTTCATCGCCGACGCCCAGCGCCACGTCTCCGGCGACATCCGGATGACCCTGCACGGCGGCCGGGCCGTGGTCACCGGCCGCCGCAGCGACGCCTCCCTGTACGACTACGACCTGGCGACGTACGACACCGGCGACACCTTCGACCAGAGCCTGGCCAAGGGCTTCGTCGACCTGTTCAGCCTGCCCGCCAAGATGGCCGCCATCCGCGACCGCCGCGTCCAGGACTGACGAGAACCACCAGCGGGCCGCCGGGGATCACGGCGGCCCGCCCTGCCACCGGGGCGGGGCGTAGCAGACCTTCGACACCATGACGTTACGCCCCGTGTGCCCGGTAGGCTCTGCACGTCCACGTCCATGAAGGCGCCGCGAGTCGGGCCCGCGTGGGCTGGACCGAGGAGGCTTTCAAGATCGCGAGGAACGAGCGATCTTGAAAACGACGAGGGAAGCCCACGCGACAAAGGCCCGCGAGCCGCCGAGCGCAGCGAGGCAAAGGAGCACAGTGAGCAAGGCACCGACGAGGTTGTGGGGCGGCCGGTTCGAGGGCGGTCCGGCGGACGCGCTCGCCCGGCTCTCGGTGAGCGTCCAGTTCGACTGGCGCCTGGCCCCGTACGACCTGATGGGCTCCCGCGCCCACGCGCGGGTCCTGCACCGGGCGGGCCTGCTCACCGACGACGAGCTGAGCCGGATGCTCGGCGCGCTGGACGACCTGGAGGCGGCCTGCCGGTCCGGCGAGTTCCGTCCCACCGTCGCCGACGAGGACGTCCACACCGCCCTGGAGCGCGGCCTGCTCGAACGCCTCGGCTCCCTCGGCGGCAAGCTGCGCGCCGGCCGCAGCCGCAACGACCAGGTCGCCACCGACCTGCGCCTGTACCTGCGCGACCACGCCCGGCAGATCGTCTCCCGGCTGGTGGAGCTGGAGACCGCGCTGATCGCCCAGGCCGAGCACAACCTGGGCGTGGCCGCCCCCGGCATGACCCACCTCCAGCACGCCCAGCCGGTGCTGTTCTCCCACCAGCTGCTGGCGCACGTCCAGCCGCTCACCCGCGACATCGACCGGCTCCGCGACTGGGACCGGCGCGCCGCCGTCTCCCCGCTCGGCTCGGGCGCCCTGGCGGGCTCCTCGCTGCCGCTGGACCCGAAGGCCGTCGCCGAGGAACTGGGCTTCGACCGGCCCGCGCCGAACTCGATGGACGCGGTCAGCGACCGTGACTTCGCCGCCGAGTTCCTGTTCGTGGCGGCCCTCATCGGCGTCCACCTGTCCCGCCTCGGCGAGGAGGTGGTGCTGTGGGCCTCGCAGGAGTTCCGCTGGATCGAGATGGACGACACGTACGCGACGGGGTCGTCCATCATGCCGCAGAAGAAGAACCCCGACGTGGCCGAGCTGGCCCGCGGCAAGTCCGGCCGCCTCATCGGCCACCTGGTCGGGCTGCTGACCACCCTCAAGGGCCTGCCCCTGACCTACAACCGCGACCTGCAGGAGGACAAGGAGGGCGTGTTCGACGCCGTCGAGACCCTCCTGCTGGTCCTCCCGGCGATGTCCGGCCTGATCGCGACGATGCGGGTCAACACCGAGCGGCTGGAGGCCCTCGCGCCCGACGGCTTCGCCCTCGCGACCGACCTGGCCGAGCTGCTGGTCCGCCGCGGCGTCCCGTTCCGCGACGCGCACGAGGTCGTCGGCCACCTGGTGGTGTGGTGCCAGGTCAACGACAAGGACTTCGACGACCTCACCGACGACGAGCTGGCCAAGGTCTCCCCGCACCTGACGCCCGACGTCCGCGAGGTGCTCAACGTCCCGGGCGCGCTGGCCTCCCGCAAGGCGTACGGGGGCACCGGCCCCGACCAGGTCCGCGAGCAGCTCGCCGAGCTGCGCGCCCTGGTCAACGACCACGCCGCGTGGGCCTCGGACTCCTGACACCGTGACAGACCCGCTGGACCGCGACTTCTTCGACCGCCCGGTCGAGGAGGTCGCCCCGGCCCTGCTCGGCCAGGTGCTCGCCCACCGCACCGAGCAGGGCGAGGTCACGCTGCGCCTCACCGAGGTGGAGGCGTACGCGGGGCCGCTGGACCCCGCCTCCCACTCCTACCGGGGCCGCACCGCGCGCAACGCGGTGATGTGGGGCCCGCCCGGCCACGCGTACGTGTACTTCACGTACGGCATGCACTACTGCGTCAACCTGGTCTGCGGCCCCGACGGCACGGCCTCGGCGGTGCTGCTGCGGGCGGGGGAGATCCTGAGCGGCCGCGACATCGCCGAGTCGCGCCGCCCCCGCTCGTCCCCCCGCGACCTGTCGCGCGGGCCCGCCCGCCTGTGCCAGGCCCTGGCGATCGGACGCGAGCACAACGGGCTGGACGTCTGCGACCCCGGCTCGCCCCTCCGCGTCCTGGCGGGGGAGGCCCCGTCCGCCGACCGCATCCGCACGGGGCCCCGCGTGGGCGTGAACGCGGCCCAGAGCGTCCCCTGGCGGTTCTGGATCGACGGCGAGCCCAGCGTGTCGCAGTACCGGCTCCACGTCCCGCGCCGCCGCAAGCACGCCGGGCAGTCCTGACCTCCTGGACGCCTGGACGTCGAATATCGTTACCGGGGCCCGGAAGGCATCGGGCATGCTGGTGGGACGCACCGGATGGTCCGGAACGCGTGGCGGAAGACGAGGGAGATCGTGACCGACGTCCTGGAGGATCTCGCGTGGCGCGACCTGATCGCGCAGTCCACCGACCTGGACGAACTGCGGGCGTTGCTCGCCGCGGGGCCGGTCACCCTCTATTGCGGCTTCGACCCGACCGCGCCCAGCCTCCATCTCGGCAACCTGATCCAGATCCTCACCCTGCGCCGGTTCCAGCGCGCCGGGCACCGTCCGATCGGCCTGGTCGGCGGCGCCACCGGGCTCATCGGCGACCCCAGCGGCAAGAGCGCCGAACGGACGCTCAACTCCACGGAGGTCGTCGCCGGGTGGGTCGAGCGGATCCGGGAGCAGGTCGCCCGGTACCTCGACTTCGACGAGGGGCCGACCGGCGCGCTCATGGTCAGCAACCTCGACTGGACCGGCCCGATGTCGGCCATCGAGTTCCTGCGGGACATCGGCAAGCACTTCCCGGTGAACCGGATGCTCGCCCGGGAGACCGTGAAGGCCCGGCTGGAGTCCACCGGCATGAGCTACACCGAGTTCAGCTACGTGCTGCTGCAGTCCATGGACTTCCTGGAGCTGTACCGCCGGTACGGCTGCCGCCTCCAGACCGGGGGCAGCGACCAGTGGGGCAACCTCACCGCCGGGGTGGACCTGATCCGCCGCGTCGAGGGCGGCAGCGCCCACGCGCTGACCACACCGCTGCTCACCAAGGCGGACGGCTCGAAGTTCGGCAAGACCGCCGGCGGCGAGACCTACTGGCTCGACCCCGAGCTGACCTCGCCGTACGCCTTCTACCAGTTCTGGTTCAACGCCGACGACCGGGACGTGGAGAAGTACCTCAAGGTGTTCAGCTTCCGCTCCCGCGAGGAGATCGAGCACCTGGTCAAGGAGTCCGCCGAACGCCCCGCCGCCCGCGCGGCGCAACGGGCGCTGGCCGAGGAGATGACCACGCTCGTCCACGGGGCCGACGAGTGCGCGAAGGTCATGGCGGCCTCCCGCGCCCTGTTCGGCCAGGGCGTCCTGGAGGAGCTGGACGAACGGACGCTCCGCGCCGCGCTCGCCGAGGTGCCCAGCACCCACGTCCCGCCGGGCGACCTGCCCACCGTGGTGGACCTGCTCGCCGACACCGGGCTGTGCAAGAGCAAGTCGGAGGCCCGGCGCGCGGTCGCCCAGGGCGGCGCGTACCTGAACAACGCCAAGGTGGCCTCGGAGGACGCCGTTCCCACGGCGGACGACCTGCTGCACGGCCGGTTCCTGGTGCTGCGCCGGGGCAAGCGCAACGTCGGGGTGGTCGAGGTCCTGCGTCCCTGACCACGTCCTGGAGCGAACGCCCCGCCCC
>DATADI010000314.1:0-8135 GCA_036258615.1 Thermomonospora sp.
GGTCGCCGGGGCGGTCTGCGGCGGGCTGGCCTACCTGGCGGGCGGGCGCGACAACGACGTGCCGCTGGTGCTCGGGCTGGGCGCCGGGGGGACCGCCGCCGCCCTGCTGGCCTGGCAGACCGGGCGGCTGGCCGGTCCCGACGGGTTCGACGCGGCGGTGCGGGCCGCCGCGGGCCGGGCCGTGGAGAGCCCGCCCGACCTGCACGCCACCGGGGTCGTGGTGTTCTGGCCGCTGGTGGCGGTGGCCGTCTACGGGCTGCTGGAGACCACGGTGGCCCGGCTAGCCCCGCGCGATCGGCGCCACGACGGCCCCGGTGAGCCGGACCAGGTCGGCGGGGGCCAGTTCGATCTGCAGGCCCCGCCGCCCGGCGGAGACAAGGACCGTGTCGAACCCTGACGCCGAGGCGTCCACCACGGTCGGCAGCCGCCGCCGCTGCCCCAGCGGGCTGATCCCGCCCACCACGTAACCGGTCGCCCGCTCGGCCGCCTGCGGCTCGGCCAGCTGCGCCTTCTTGCCCCCGGCCGCCGACGCGAGCGCCTTGAGGTCCAGGTCGCCCGACACCGGCACCACGCCGACCGTCAGGTTCCCGTCCACCTCCGCGACCAGGGTCTTGAACAGCCGCTCACGGGGCACGCCCAGCGCGTCGGCCACCGCCGCCCCGTAGTTCTCGGTCGCGACGTCCACGTCGTACGGGTGGAGGGTGAAGGCGACCCCGGCCTTGGTGGCGGCCACCGTCGCGGGCGTCTGCCCACCGCCCTTCTTCGCTGATCCCATGCGGGGCAGTCTGCCGCCCCGCCGCGCGGCCCGCACGCGGGAGGCGGTCAGTTCGGGTGGACGGCGCCGTCGATGAACTGGCTCGCCGGGACCGTCGGCAACGCGGCCAGCAGCCGGTTCTCCCGCGCCAGCAGGTCCTGCTCGGCGCGCAGCCGCAGGGTGGCGTCCTCGGCCTCCAGCAGCCGCTGCTTCTCGTCGCGGTCCAGCACCACCGCCGCCGCCACCAGGTACGACAGCCGCACCGGGTCGTCGGGCAGCCGGCCGGGCCGGGCGATCTCCGCGCCCGCCGCCGCCAGCCGCTCCCGGTACCGCTCGAACAGCCACCGCACCCGCAGCGCCGCCGGGCCCGGCTCCTCCCCGGCCTCCTCCGGCAGGAACTCCACCTGACCGGTCAGGTACGGCCGGGCGTCGTCGACGTCCTTGAGCCGGAACCGCGCCCCGCCCACGGTGACCAGGTCGTACCGGCCGTCGTCGTGCGGGCTGACCGTGTGCACCTCGGCGGCGCACCCGACCGCCGCCAGCCGCCGCGCCGCGCCCTCGCCGACCTCGTGGCCCAGCTCGATGCCGACCACCCCGAACCGGCGCGGCTCCGGCTCCTCGAGCAGGTCGCGCACCAGCGCCCGGTAGCGCTCCTCGAACACGTGCAGCGGCAGCACCAGGCCCGGGAACAGCACGGTCCCCAGCGGGAACAGCGGCAGCCGGTCGGTCATCCTCCCAGCCTACGCCCCAGTAGCGATCTTGGTGGCCCGGGAATCTCAGATGGTGAAGCGCTACCGTTCGGCCCATGCGCCTTCTCGTCGTGGACGCCTTCACCGACCGGCCCTTCAGCGGCAACCCGGCCGGGGTGTGCCTGCTGCCGGGCCCCGCCGACCCCGGATGGATGCAGCTGGTCGCCGCCGAGATGCGGCACGCCGAGACCGCCTTCGTCCGCCGCCTGGCCGACCTGGCCGACCCGGCCGACCCGGACGACCCGGGCGCCGACTATGAGCTGCGGTGGTTCACCCCCGCCGTGGAGGTCCGGCTGTGCGGCCACGCCACCCTGGCCGCCGCGCACGCACTGTTCGAGACCGGCGAGGCCGACCCCGCCCGCCCCCTGCGCTTCCGGACCCTGCACAGCGGCGTGCTGACCGCGCGCCCCGGATCCGCCGGGATGCTGGAGATGGAGTTCCCCGCCACCCCGCCCCGGCCGATCGAGGAACCGCCGGGCCTGGCCGCCGCGCTCGGCGTCCCGGTGACCTGGACCGGCCGCAGCGACCAGGACGACGTCCTCGCCGTGGTCGCCGACGAGGACGCCGTCCGCGCCCTCACGCCGGACCTGGACGCGCTGGTCGGCCTCGACGCGCGGGGCGTGTGCGTGACGGCCCCCGCCACCGGCGATCCCGACTTCGTCTCCCGGTTCTTCGCGCCCCGGGTCGGCGTCCCGGAGGACCCGGTGACCGGCTCCACCCACTGCATGCTGGGCCCCTACTGGGCCGGGCGCCTCGGCCGGACCGCGCTGACCGGCCACCAGGCGTCCCCGCGCGGCGGGCGCGTCCACGTCACCGTGACCGGCGACCGCGCGGTGCTGGCGGGCCACGCGGTCACCGTCCTGGACGGCGCGCTGCGCGACGCGGCCGTCTCGATTACCGAGACCGATGACCGTTCGACGGGCGGCGCTCCGTAGACTGGAGCGGTGATCTCCCGTATCGACCTGCGCGGTTCGCTGCCCGGCGACCTGCGCTCCGTGCTGCCCCGCGCCGAACTCGACGTCGAGGCCGCCCTGGAGAAGGTGCGGCCCATCTGCGAGGACGTGCGCCATCGCGGCTCGGCTGCGGTCCGGGAGTACACCGAGCGGTTCGACGGCGTCGCGCTGGACAGCCTCCGGGTGCCCGCCGAGGCCCTCGCCGAGGCCCTGGCGACCCTCGACCCCGCCGTCCGCGACGCCCTGGAGGAGGCGATCCGCCGGGTCCGCCTCGTCCACCGCGACCAGCGCCGCACCGACGTCACCACCCAGGTGGTGCCCGGCGGTACCGTCACCGAACGGTGGATCCCCGTCGACCGCGTCGGCCTGTACGTGCCGGGCGGGCGCGCGGTCTACCCGTCCAGCGTCGTGATGAACGTCGTCCCCGCCCAGGAGGCCGGGGTCGGCTCGCTGGCCGTCACCTCCCCGCCGCAGCCCGAGCACGGCGGCCTGCCGCACCCGGCGATCCTGGCCGCGTGCGCGCTGCTCGGCGTGGACGAGGTGTACGCGGCGGGCGGCGCCCAGGCCATCGCGATGTTCGCCTACGGCACCGCGGAATGCCCTCCGGCGTCGCTGGTCACCGGGCCGGGCAACATCTACGTCGCCGCCGCCAAGCGGTACCTCAAGGGCGTTATCGGCATCGACTCCGAGGCCGGTCCCACCGAGATCGCCATCCTCGCCGACGCCACCGCCGACCCCGCGCACGTCGCCGCCGACCTGATCAGCCAGGCCGAGCACGACACGCTGGCCGCCGCCGTGCTGGTCACCGACAGCGTGGAGCTGGCCGACCGCACCGAACGTGAGCTGGCCGAGCAGGTCGCCCGCGCCAAGCACGCCGAGCGCATCGCCGCCGCCCTCGCCGGGCCGCAGTCCGGCGTCGTGCTGGTCGACGACATGACCGCGGGCCTCGCGGTGGTCGACGCCTACGCCGCCGAGCACCTGGAGATCCAGGCCGCGGACGCCCGCGAGCTGGCCGCCCGGGTCCGCAACGCCGGGGCGATCTTCATCGGCGCGTACTCGCCGGTCTCGCTCGGCGACTACCTGGCCGGATCCAACCACGTGCTGCCGACCGGCGGCTGCGCCTGCCACTCCTCGGGGCTGTCGGTCCAGTCGTTCCTGCGCGGCGTCCACGTGGTCGAGTACGACGAGCCCGCGCTGGCCGAGGCCACCGCCCGGGTCGTCGCGCTCGCCGAGGCCGAGGACCTGCCCGCCCACGGGGCCGCGCTCAAGGCCCGCTTCGACTGGGGGATTCCGGAGTGACCTCCCTGAACGACCTCCCGATCCGCGAGGACCTGCGGGGCCGGGAGCCCTACGGCGCGCCCCAGCTCGACGTGCCGGTGCTCCTGAACACCAACGAGAACCCGTACCCGCCGTCGCCGGAGCTGGTCACGGCGCTGGGCGAGGCCGTCGCCGCCGTCGCCGGGACGCTGAACCGCTACCCCGACCGCGACGCCGTCGCGCTGCGCGCCGACCTGGCCGCCTTCCTCAACGACGACACCCCGGGCCTGGGCCTGACCGCCGAGCAGGTGTGGGCCGCCAACGGCTCCAACGAGATCATCCAGCAGATCCTCCAGGCGTTCGGGGGCCCCGGGCGCCGGGCGCTGGGCTTCGAGCCGTCCTACTCGATGCACCCGATCATCACGCACGTCAACGGGACGGCGTGGATCAACGCCCAGCGCGACACCGACTTCGGCCTCGACCCCGTCCGGGCCGTGGCCGCCGTCGAGGAGCACCGGCCCGACCTGGTGTTCCTCACCTCGCCCAACAACCCCACCGGCACGGCGCTGCCGCTGGAGGTCATCGAGGCCGTCCTGGCCGCCGCCCCCGGCATGGTGGTGGTGGACGAGGCGTACGGGGAGTTCCGCCGCGAGGACACCCTGTCGGCGCTGGAACTGCTGCCCGAACACCCCCGGCTGATCGTCACGCGCACCATGTCCAAGGCGTTCGCGCTGGCCGGGGCCCGGGTGGGCTACCTGGCCGCCGACCCCGCGGTGGTGCGGGCGCTGCTGCTGGTCCGGCTGCCGTACCACCTGTCGGCGGTCACCCAGGCGGTGGCGCGCACGGCGCTGGCGTACTCCGGCGAGCTGCTCGGCACCGTCGGGGCGCTGCGCCGCGAACGGGACCTGCTGGTGGGCTGGCTGCGGTCGCAGGGGCTGCGGGTGGCCGACTCCGACGCCAACTTCGTGCTGTTCGGCACCTTCCCCGACCGTCACCGGGTGTGGCGGGCGGTGCTCGACCAGGGCGTGCTGATCCGCGAGGTCGGCCCGCCGGAGTGGCTGCGGGTCAGCGTCGGCACCTCCGAGGAGACCGCGGCCTTCCGCTCCGCCCTCACGACCGCCCTGAAGGAGGCACAGTGAGCCGTACCGGTCGCGTCGAGCGCGGCACCAAGGAGACCACCGTCCTGGTCGAGATCGACCTCGACGGCACCGGCCGGGTGGACGTGGCGACGGGCGTGGGCTTCTTCGACCACATGCTGGCCCAGCTCGGCAAGCACGGGCTGTTCGACCTCACCGTCAAGACGCAGGGCGACCTGCATATCGACAGCCACCACACCATCGAGGACACCGCCATCGCGCTCGGCCAGGCGTTCGCCCAGGCGCTGGGCGACAAGGCCGGGATCCGCCGGTTCGCCGACGCCTCGGTGCCGCTGGACGAGGCGCTCGCCCAGGTCACCGTGGACATCGCCGGGCGCCCCTACCTGGTGCACTCCGAGCCCGACGGCATGGCCCCGATGATCGGCCCGGAGTACGACACCACCATGACCCGGCACGTGCTGGAGTCGTTCGTCTCCAACGCGCGCATCGCCCTGCACGTCCACGTGCCCTACGGCCGCAACGCCCACCACATCGTCGAGGCGCAGTTCAAGGCGCTGGCGCGGGCGCTGCGCGACGCGGTCGCCCTCGACCCGCGGGTCAGCGGCGTGCCCTCCACCAAGGGGGCCCTGTAGCGGTGGAGTTCACCTACGTCAACGTCGCGTTGTTCGGCCTGGCGGTGTTCCTGCTGATGGGCGTGATCAGCTTCGTCCGGCAGGGGCTCAAGGTCGGCGCGCTGGTCCTGCTGGTGCTCACCGCGCTGGCCTTCACGGCGGGAGCGTTGCGGCTGTGAAACCCAAGGTGGTCGTCCTCGACTACGGGTCGGGGAACCTGCGGTCGGCCGAGCGGGCGGTGGCCCGCGCCGGGGCCGACGTCACCGTGACCGGCGACCCCAAGGCGGCGATGGAGGCCGACGGCCTCGTGGTGCCCGGCGTCGGGGCGTTCGCGGCCTGCATGGAGGGGCTGCGCGCCATCCGCGGCGAGCAGATCATCGGCCGTCGCCTCGCCGGCGACCGTCCCGTCCTGGGGATCTGCGTCGGCATGCAGATCCTCTTCGAGAAGGGCGTCGAGCACGGCGTCACCACCGAGGGCTGCGCCGAGTGGCCCGGCACCGTGGAACGCCTGCACGCGCCGATCCTGCCGCACATGGGCTGGAACACCGTCCGGGCCCCGGAGGACTCCGTGCTGTTCCGGGGGCTGGACGCCGACACGAGGTTCTACTTCGTGCACTCCTACGCCGTGCGCCGCTGGGAGCTGCCGCCGGGCCGCCTGCTGCCGCCGGTGGTCACCTGGGCCGAGCACGGCGAGCCGTTCGTGGCCGCCGTCGAGAACGCCGCCCTGTGCGCCACCCAGTTCCACCCGGAGAAGTCCGGCGACGCCGGTGCCCAGCTCCTGCGCAACTGGCTGTCCACCCTCTGACCCTTTCTCAGGAACGGATCCCATGACTCTGACGCTCCTTCCCGCCGTGGACGTCGCCGACGGCCAGGCCGTCCGGCTGGTGCAGGGCGAGGCCGGCACCGAGACCTCCTACGGGTCGCCGCTGGAGGCCGCGCTGGCCTGGCAGTCGGCGGGCGCCGAGTGGATCCATCTGGTCGACCTGGACGCCGCGTTCGGGCGGGGCTCCAACCGGGAGCTGCTCGCCGAGGTGACCGGGCGGCTGGACGTCAGGGTCGAGCTGTCCGGCGGCATCCGCGACGACGCCTCCCTGGAGGCCGCGCTGGCCACCGGATGCGCCCGGGTCAACATCGGCACCGCCGCGCTGGAGGACCCCGCCTGGTGCCGCAAGATCATCGCCGAGTACGGGGACCGGATCGCCGTCGGCCTGGACGTGCGCGGCACCACGCTCGCCGCCCGCGGCTGGACCCGCGAGGGCGGCGACCTGTGGGAGGTGCTGGCCCGCCTGGAGGACGACGGCTGCCCCCGCTACGTGGTCACCGACGTCACCAAGGACGGCACCCTGCGCGGCCCCAACACCGACCTGCTCCGCGAGGTCTGCGCCCGGACCGACAAGCCCGTCATCGCCTCCGGCGGCGTGTCGTCGCTGGACGACCTGCGGGCGCTGGCCGCGCTGACCGGCGACGGCGTCGAGGGCGCCATCGTCGGCAAGGCCCTGTACGCGCGGGCGTTCACCCTGGAGGAGGCCCTGGCGGTGGTGTCGGGGTGATCCAGCGGATCTCCTCGGGCGGCCCGTGGGAGGACAGCATCGGCTACTCGCGGGCCGTGCTCGCCGGGGACCTGGCGATGGTCTCCGGCTGCACCGCCACCGTGGACGGCCGGGTGGTGCACGAGGGCGACCCGTACGAGCAGACCCGCACCGCGATCCAGATCGCGCTGTGGTCGCTGGAACGCCTCGGCCTCGGCGCCCAGGACGTCGTGCGGACCCGGATGTACATCACCCGGACCGAGGACGCCGCCGAGGTCGGCCGGGCGCACGGGTCCTTCTTCGCCGACGTGCGGCCCGCCGCGAGCATGCTGGTGGTGGCGGGCCTGATCGACCCGCGGATGCTGGTCGAGGTCGAGGTCGACGCCTACCGGGGGAGCGCAGAACGATGAGTGTCGCGGTACGGGTGATCCCCTGCCTGGACGTGGACGCCGGCCGGGTGGTCAAGGGCGTCAACTTCCAGAACCTGCGGGACGCCGGGGACCCGGTGGAACTGGCCCGCCGGTACGACGCCGAGGGCGCCGACGAACTCACCTTCCTGGACATCACCGCCTCCAGCGCCGACCGCTCCACCACCTACGACGTGGTCCGCCGGACGGCCGAGGAGGTGTTCATCCCGCTGACCGTCGGCGGCGGCATCCGCACCGTCGAGGACGTGGACCGCCTGCTGCGCGCCGGGGCCGACAAGGTCTCCATCAACACCGCCGCCATCGCCCGCCCCGAGTTCCTCAACGAGGCGGCCCGGCGGTTCGGCTCCCAGTGCATCGTGCTGTCCGTGGACGCCCGCCGCGTCACCGGCGACACCCGCACCGACTCCGGCTTCGAGGTCACCACGCACGGCGGACGCCGCGGCACCGGCATCGACGCCGTCGCCTGGGCCCGCCGCGCCGAGGACCTGGGCGTCGGCGAGATCCTCCTCAACTCCATGGACGCCGACGGCACCAAGAACGGCTTCGACCTGGAGATGCTGGAACGCGTCCGCGCCGCGGTCACCGTCCCGGTCATCGCCAGCGGCGGCGCCGGCGCCCTGGAACACTTCCCCCCGGCCGTCGCCGCCGGCGCCGACGCGGTCCTGGCCGCCAGCGTCTTCCACTTCGGCGACCTGAAGATCTCCGAAGTGAAAGACACACTCCGAACAGCCGGACATGCTGTCAGGTAGGGGGGACG
>DATADI010000315.1:0-8315 GCA_036258615.1 Thermomonospora sp.
CGCCGCCTGGCTGGCGGCGATGTGGCTGGGCTTCGTGGTGATCTTCCCGGTGCTGTTCTCGCTGACCCTGCTCGGGTCGGGCGCGGCGGCGCTGGCGTTCGCCTACGTGCAGGCGTGGCGGACGCTCGCGCCGGTCACCGCCAAGGGCCCCTCCCCGGTGCCGGTCCCGGACGTCGCCTACCGTCACTACCTGCTGGGCCAGGTGTGGCGGGACTGGTGGGCGGTGACCCGGGTGGTGGGCCCGTGGGCGTGGCGGACGGCGCGGCAGGCGATGGGCCGGGTCACCCGCGTGCTGCTCGGCGGGCTGTGGGGCTACTTCCTGTTCCCGGTGTGGCTGGCGCTGTACGCGGGGATCGCGGTGGCCGCCGTGCCCGCCACGGTGTTCGGGGTGGCGCTGACGGCCGGGTACGCCGCCGTCGTCGCGGCGGGGCTCGCCGGCTGGGTGGCGTGCGTGGCGGTGCTGGGGCTGGTGGAGCGGGCGTTCATGGCGTACGGGCGGATCCTGCAGACCTGCCCGCACCCGTTCTGTTACGAGAAGATCGCGCTGCCGGTGTACGAGTGCCCGAACTGCGGGACGCGGCACCGGCGGCTGGTGCCGGGCACGGCGGGCGCGTTCCGGCACGTGTGCCGGTGCGGGGTGCGCCTGCCGACGACCATCCCCCTCGGCCGGTACCGGCTGACCGCGTACTGCCCGCACTGCGGGGGGCGGCTGCCGGAGCGGATCGGGCGGGTGCGGGTGGAGCCGCTGCCGTTCGTGGGCGGCCCGGCGGCGGGCAAGACGACGTTCATGTTCCTGGCGATCCGGGCGCTGCACGCGCGGGCCCGGTCGGCGCGGGGCGCGCTGGCGTTCGTGGAGCGGCGGCACGCCCAGGCGTACGCGGGGGCGGTGCGGGAGTTCCAGCGGGGCGGGCGGCTGGCCAAGACGGGGCCGGAGCTGCCGCTGGCCACGATGGTCGACGTGGAGCTGCCCGGCGCGGGGCACCGCATCCTGTACCTGTTCGATCCCGCCGGGGAGCACTTCACGGGCGCGACCGAGGTGGAGTCGCTGCGGTACCTCGACCACGGGGAGGCGCTGCTGTTCGTGGTCGACCCGTTCGCGCTCCCGGCGGTGCGGCGGGCGCTGAGCGAGGAGGAGCGCGTTTCGGTGGAGCGGGCGGCGGCGTCCTCGGAGGAGGACCCGGCCGACACCCTGCAGCGGGTGCTCAACGAGCTGCGGTCGCGCCCGGACCGGGGACGGCAGCGGCGGGTGGCGGTCGTGCTGACCAAGACCGACCTGCTGTGCGGCACGATGGTCGGCCGTTCGCTGGCGGCCGGGGCGCCGGACGGCGAGCCGGGCGAACGGGTGCGGCGCTGGCTGGAGGAGGTCGGGCTCGGCAACGCGATCCGGGCGCTGGACCAGCTCGCCGGGCAGGTCCGCTACTTCGGCTCCGGGCTGGACACCGCCCCGTTCGAGGTGGCCGAGCTGCTCGGCTGGGTGACCGGGCTGCCCGCCGACGGGCGGCGGGCGCTGCCCGCCCCGGAGCCGTACGACGACGGGGAGGTGCCGGGGACGGCGCCGCTGCGCGACCCGTGGCCCGCGCGGGGCCGGGAGAACGCGCTGGTCCCGGCGGGCTACCAGGCGGGACGGTGGGCGCTGTTCGCGGGGCTGGTGCTGCTCGGCACGACGGCGCTGGCGTTCGGCGTGGGCCAGGGGGTCCGGGCGCTGCCCTGGGTGTGAGGCGCCCTGGCAGGCGGGTCAGCGGGGCCGGAGGGCGGCGAGCACGAAGTCGGCGACCTCGTCGGCGAACCGGGCGGCGGGCTTGGGGCCCTCGGCGCGGTACCAGCGGGGCATCTCGTTGATCATCCCGAACACGATCAGCGTGACCGTCTCGGCGGGCGCGACCGGCGCGAACACCCCGTCCCGCTGGCCCTGCTCGATGAGGTCCCGGAAGGCGGTGTGGTAGCGGCGGCGGTCGGCGCGCACGGCGGCCCGGTGCTCCTCGTCGAGCTTGTACATCTCGCGGGCGAAGACCTGGGCCTCGTCGATGTGCTCGGCGGTGGACTCCACCAGGGCCCCGATGACCGCGCGGACGGTGGCGGCCGGGTCCAGCCCGGCGGCGAGGATCCGGTCCAGGTCGGCGAGCTGGCGGCCGATCAGCGCGTGGTAGATCTCGTACAGCAGGTCCTGCTTGGACCCGAAGTAGTGGTAGAGGCCGCCCTTGGTGACCTGGGCGCGGTCGACGATCTCCTGCACCGAGGTGCCGTCGAAGCCCCGTTCGGCGAACAGCCGCACGGCCGCCGCCAGGATGCGGCGTTCCACGGCCGACACCCGCGCTCCCCCGGTCCGCCCGGCCACGGCCATGTGACCCCCTTCCGCCGTCCCCGACCCCTCCAGTCTGCCAGGGTACCGACCGGTCGGTATCGCCGGGCGGCCCTAGGCGTCCGCCCAGACCACGCGGACGTCGGCGGCCCCGCGCGCCGCCGCCAGGCGGGCGGCCCGCCGCTCGGTCTCCGCGCGGGCCGGCGCGGCCAGGGGCTCGAACGGCGTGACGGTGACGTCCAGCCGTCCGCGGCCCGCCGTGCGCGCCCGCCAGGTCGCCCGGATCTCCCCGTCGGCGAGCAGGACCCCGGGGCTGCCCAGGGGCCGCCAGATGGCCTTGTGCCGCGCCCTGTCGGGGACCAGCAGGTCGCGGTCGCGGGTCTGCAGGAACGGGTCGCTGGCGGGCAGCAGCCGCACGCCGCGCGGCGGGGCCGCCGAGCGGAGCGCCTCGACGCGGTCGGCGGGCAGCAGCCGGGGACGGCCGTCCACCCGGACCTCCGCGAGCCCGTCCGGCACGGCGGGCCGGACGGCGGTGACGGTGGTGCCGAGGAACCCGGCGAGGTCGGCGGGCGCGGCGGGCCCCTGGAGCCGCAGGTAGGCGGCGAGGAGCCGGTCGGTGCCCGCGGCCTCCCGGGGCACGCCGGGCCACCCGTCGACCGGCGCCAGCGTGGTGCCGCGCCCGCCCGGGACGAGCCGGGTCCCGGCCGCGACGCCGACCTGCTGGAACAGCGCTCCGGAGATGTGCTGGGCGCCGCACGCCTCGCACCAGTAGGTCAGCTCCGGCGGGACGCGGTCGCTGACGGCGCGGCTGACCTCGCCCTTGGGCAGGGGGGCGGTGACGACCTCGCGCATCGCCTCGGCCGCCGCGCGGAACGCGGCCACCCCGAGCGCCGCGCCCTCCTTCATCCGGGTGGAGGTGATCCGGGTGGTGGCGTCGGCGTCGCCGAGCGGCCACAGCGCCTCCGCGACCGCGGTGAGATCGGCCCTGCGGTGCAGGTGCGGCGCGCCGCGCACGCTCCAGGTCAGCACGAGGGACCCGTCGTCGGGAACGGTCCACCCCCGCGCCGCCAGGGCCACGACGGCCGTGCCCGCCGGGGTGTCCTGCACCCCGACGTCCAGCACCGCGGGCTCACCGGCCGCGTCCCGGTCCAGCTCGTGCGCCGCCACCCGGTACGCCATCACCCGCGCCCGGTCCACCTCGATCACCGCGGAAGTCATCCGCCCATCCTGCCCGACGCCGCCGTCACCGTCCCCGGCCGGGACGCCCGGCGGGCAGCGCCTCCACCGCCGTCTTGCGGATGTGGTCGTAGATGATGGACGTCCGCACGTCGGCGATGTTGCGGTGGCGGGACACATGGTCGATGACGAAGTCCCGCAGGTGCCCGGTGTCGCGCACCGCGACCTGGACGATGAAGTCGTCGCCGCCGGAGACGACGAAGACGGCGAGGGTCTCCGGCAGGCCGGTCATGTACGCGCGGAACCCCTCGACCGCCTCCCGCACCTTGGGCTGGAGGCGGACGTTGATGAGCGCCTGGAGCGGGCGGCCCAGCGCGGCCAGGTCCACCTCGGCGTGGAAACCGGTGATCACCCCGCGCCGGCGCAGCGACCGCACGCGTTCCAGGCAGGTGGACGCGGCGATGCCCAGCCGCTCGGCCAGTTCCCGGTTGGTCTGCCGTCCGTCCTCCTGCAACGCCTGGACGATGGCCGCATCAAGTTCGTCCACGTCACTCCCTCCCTGGCGCGTGCCGAATTATCTTCGGAATCCGCTGATCGGAGTTGAGTTTACTGCGGCGATCGGGAGAGTCTGCTGCCTGTCGTTCGGACCGTTTTCCCCGGAGGTTCCCGTGACCGTCTCCGCTCCCGCCTGGCTCGGCTCCCTTCCCCGCCGCCCGGACCTGCCGACCCGTGAGCTGCCCGTCAAGTGGGTGATCGTCGCCGACCGGGAGCTGCCCCGGGGCCTGCAGGTGAACGCGGCGGCGTGCCTGGCCGCCGCCGTCGGCAAGGCCGCGCCGGAGCTGGTCGGCGACGGCGGCACCGACGCCTCCGGGACGGCGCACGCCGGGCTGCCCTGGACGGGGTGCACGGTGCTGGCCGCCACCGCGCCGGTCGTCAAGGTGGTCCGCCGCGCGGCGCTGGCCGAGCCCGACCTGCTCGTCGCCGACATGGCCTCGGTCGCCCAGCGGGTCCGGGTCTACTCCGACTACCTCGCCGAGCTGGCCCGCACCGAGGACGAGGACCTCACGTACCACGCCGTCAGCCTGGCCGGGCCGCGCACCGTGGTGGACCGCCTCACCGGCCGGTTCCCGCTGCTGCGCTAGGCGCGGTGATCTTGGGCGGGACGCGGTTCCGGGGCACAATGAGGGGGCACGCCGCCGCCGGAGCCGGGAAGGTGCACGATGACCGACGACGCCGTACCGGAGGTGTCGCCGCCCAGGACCTCCGCGGCGGGGCTGCCCGGCGTGACCGCCGGGCTGCGCCGGTCCCTGGAGGAGATGGGTCCCCGCCGCGCCGCGCGCACCCTCCTGCGGGTCAACCAGAAGAAGGGCTTTGACTGCCCGGGGTGCGCCTGGCCCGAGGGCGACCGGCGGCATGTCGCCGAGTTCTGTGAGAACGGCGCCAAGGCGGTCGCCGAGGAGGCCACCACCCGGCGGGTGACCCGGGAGTTCTTCGAGCGGCACAGCGTCGCCGACCTGGCGGGGCGCTCCGACCACTGGCTGGGGCGGCAGGGCAGGCTGACCGAGCCGATGGTCCTGCGGGAGGGCGCCGAGCACTACGAGCCCATCACGTGGGACGAGGCGTTCGGGCTGCTCGCCGAGGAGCTGAAGGGGCTCGGCTCCCCCGACGAGGCCGCGTTCTACACCTCCGGCCGCACCAGCAACGAGGCCGCGTTCGTCTACCAGCTCCTGGCCCGCGCGTTCGGCACCAACAACCTGCCGGACTGCTCCAACATGTGCCACGAGTCGTCCGGCTTCGCGCTCACCGAGACCCTCGGGGTCGGCAAGGGCTCGGTGCTGCTGGACGACCTGCACGAGGCGGACCTCATCTTCGTCGTCGGGCAGAACCCGGGCACCAACCATCCCCGGATGCTGACGGCGCTGGAGCGGGCGAAGCGGAACGGGGCCCGGATCGTGGCGGTCAACCCGCTGCCCGAGGCGGGCCTGCTGCACTTCCGCAACCCGCAGGGCGTGTCCCTGGTCGGGCGGGGCACCCTGCTGGCCGACCGGTACCTCCAGATCCGGCTGAACGGGGACCTGGCGCTGTTCCAGGCGCTCAACCGGCTGCTGCTGGACCGCGACGCCGTGGACCACGCCTTCCTCGACGCGCACACCGTCGGGCTGAAGGAGCTGGCCGCGCACCTGGAGGGGCTCGACTGGGACGACGTGCTGACCGCCACCGGCCTCACCCGCAGGCAGATCGACGCGACGCTCGGCGACGTGCTGCGCGCCGACCGGATCGTCGTGTGCTGGGCGATGGGCCTCACCCAGCACCGCAACTCCGTGGCCACCATCCGGGAGGTCGTCAACTTCCTGCTGCTGCGCGGCAACATCGGCCGCCGGGGCGCGGGCGTGTGCCCGGTGCGGGGGCACTCCAACGTGCAGGGCGACCGGACGATGGGCATCGTGGAACGGCCCTCGGCGGCGTTCCTGGACGCGCTGGCCGCCGAGTTCGGGTTCGCGCCGCCCCGCGAGCACGGCCTGGACACCGTGCGGACCATCGAGGCGATGCGCGACGGCGCGGTGAAGGTGTTCGTCGGGATGGGCGGCAACTTCGTCCGCGCGACCCCCGACTCGGCGGTGACCGAGGCGGCGATGCGGTCGTGCCGGCTGACCGCGCACGTGTCCACCAAGCTCAACCGCTCGCACGCGGTGACCGGGCGGCGGGCGCTGATCCTGCCGACGCTGGGCCGTACCGAGGCCGACGTGCGGGAGTCCGGGCCGCAGTTCGTGTCGGTCGAGGACTCGATGGGCATGGTGCACGCCTCCCGGGGGCGGCTGGCCCCGGCGTCGCCCCACCTGCTGTCGGAGGTCGCGATCGTGTGCCGGCTGGGCCGGGCGCTGGGCCTGGACGGGTTC
The DNA here is from genome assembly GCA_036258615.1 of Thermomonospora sp. Taxonomy (GTDB): domain Bacteria; phylum Actinomycetota; class Actinomycetes; order Streptosporangiales; family Streptosporangiaceae; genus Thermomonospora. Next base: position 6,373 of record DATADI010000315.1, read on the forward strand.
GACTGGGCGGGCATGGAACGCGACTACGACGTGATCCGCAACCACGTGTCCCGCGTGGTGCCCGGGTTCGACGGCTACAACCGGCGGATCCGGGAGCCCGGCGGGTTCGTCCTGCCGCACGCGCCGCGCGACCGCCGCGAGTTCCCCGTCCCCGGCGGGCGCGCCCGGCTCACCGTGAACCCGCTGGAGGTCCTGCGGGTCCCGCCGGGCAGGCTGCTGCTCCAGACCGTCCGCAGCCACGACCAGTACAACACCACGGTCTACGGGCTGGACGACCGGTACCGGGGCGTCCGCGGCGGGCGCCGCGTGGTGTTCGTCCACCCTGACGACCTGGCCGCGCTCGGGCTGGCCGACGGGACGACGGTCGACCTGGTCAGCGAGTGGCGGGACGGCGTCGAACGCCGCGCCCCGGGCTTCCGGACGGTGGCCTACCCCACGGCGCGGGGCTGCGCGGCGGCGTACTTCCCGGAGACCAACGTGCTGGTGCCGCTCGACAGCACCGCCGAGTCCAGCAACACCCCCACGTCCAAGTCCGTCGTCGTACGCCTCGAACCGGCGTCCTGATCGCCCTACGGTGGAAGCCATGACCGACCTCCCCGACCGCAGGGTCTCGCCCGACCCGCGGGATCTGCGCGCCTCCGACGCCGACCGCGAACGGGTCGCGCAGGCGCTGCGCGACGCCGCCGGTGACGGCCGCCTCAACCTCGAGGAACTGGACGAGCGGCTGACCGCCGCGTACACGGCCCGCACCTACGGCGAGCTGGAGCCGCTGACCCGCGACCTGCCCGCCGGGCCCTCGTCACCGCACGTGCCCGTCGCCGCGCCCGACGCGCGCGTCGTCGGCGGCGAGCCCACCTCCCGCACCGGCATCGCCATCATGAGCGAGTTCAAGCGGCGGGGACGGTGGACCGCCCCCCGCCGGTTCACCGGCCTCGCGTTCTGGGGCGGCGGGACGATCGACCTGCGCGACGCCCTGTTCAGCGAGCCGGAGCTGCGGATCAACGCGTTCGCCGTGATGGGCGGCATCGACGTCATCGTCCCCGACGACATGGACGTCGTGGTGCGGGGCCTGGGCATCATGGGGGCGTTCGACGACAAGGCCACCGGCCCCGGCACGCCCGGCGCGCCCCGCGTGGTGGTCGGCGGGTTCTCCTTCTGGGGCGGCGTGTCGGTCAAGCGCCGCCGCCGGAAGGACGACGGCGACGGCTAGTGCCCGACGAGCATGCGCCGGTAGCCCGCCACGGCCTCGTCCACCGTGCGCATGTCGTAGCCGCGCAGCACGACGTCGAACGACGGCCCGGCCAGCTCCCAGTCCTCGACCGGGTCGGGGGCGAGGCCGTAGGCCTGCACCGAGTAGCGGCCCTGGCGCGCCCAGACGCGGACCATGAACTGCTCCACCTGGGTGCGGTCGTAGCCGCGCCACCGCACCGCGAACCCGTGCTCGCGCCGGACCTCCTCCGACAGCTCGACGGGCAGCCGGACGGGCTCGGGCCCCTCCTTCACGGCGTCGCCGCCGAGGACGAAGTCCAGGCCCCCGTCGGGCTCGTCGTCCTCCAGCTCGACGCCCTCCAGGGCGGCCAGCTCCCGGCGGTAGCGGCGCATCGCCCCGTCCACCTCGAACCGGTCGTAGCCGCGCATGACCACGTCGAAGGTCGTCCAGCCCAGATGCTTGAGGGTGATCGGCGCGCCCGTGAGCGGGGCGCGGCCGAGCGTGCCCTCCAGCTGGGCCACCATGTCGTCCACCTGCCGCGGGTCGTATCCCCGCAGGACCACTGAGAATTCCGGCATTCCCGGCACCTCCGGCGCCACGGTAGTGAAACCGGCGGTTCGGGGCCACCGGGTCGGCGGTACGTGTGCCGCCGGTGACAGGCTAGGGCGCGAGTTTTGTACCCGGGAACGGACACAGCAGCGTCTCACGCCACGGTCCCTCCAGATAGCCGCGC
>DATADI010000316.1:0-3626 GCA_036258615.1 Thermomonospora sp.
GAACAGCAGACCCCGCCGCCCGCCCAGCAGACCTCCACCGAGCCACCGCACGGCCCGGAGGCCGCAGCACCGGACACCCAGCACGACGACGAGCCGCAATCTCCGACTCCCGAAGCCGGACAGCAACCACCTGCCGCCCAGCCACCACACGGGCCAGAATCAGCGCCTCACCGCGAAGGCGAGCCGCAGACCCCAACGCACGCCACCCGGCAGGAGCCGCCAGCCGCCGAAACGCCAGGCGGACCAGAAGCAGGACGACCCGACGCCCCCGCACACCACGACGGCGGACCCCAGGGCCCGGCTCACGCCACCCGGCAGGACACCCCGGCCGCCCCGGCACCGTACGGGCCCGAAACAACACCGGACGCCCCCGCACACCACGACGGCCAGCCACAGGCCCCAACGCACGCCACCCGCCAGGAGCCGCCGTCATCGGCAACGCCGGGCGGGCCGGGAGCGGCACGACCCGACGCCCCCGGTCAGCGCGACGGTGGGCCCCAGGGCCCGGCTCACGCTGCCCGGCGGGAAACCCCAGCCCCTCAACCACCACGCGGGCCCGAAGCGACGCCGGACGACCCCACGCGCCGCGATGGTGGAGCGCAGGGGTCGGCTCACGTCACCGGGCGGGAGGCTCCGGCTGGCCCGGTGCCGTCCGGGAGTGACGGTGGGGCGCCTGGGGTCGGGGGCTCGTGGGGCGGGCATGGCCGGGAGGCCGCGGCGGCGGCGGGGAGTGCGCCGGTGCGGCGGGAGCCCGAGGTTCCCGAGCAGGTGTTCTGGGAGGCCCCGGCGGCGCGGCCGGTGGTGCGGCCCGAGCAGGGGGGCGGGTTGCCGGCGTTGCCGCCGGTGGAGGATTTCCCGCAGCCGCCTGCGGTCGTTCCGGAGTTCCGGACGTTCCAGCAGGAGGCGGTGGGGCGGCATCGCATGCCGGCGCTGGAGGCACCCGTCGCGGAGGTGCCGGCGCTGGAGGCTCCGGCGGGGGCCGTACCGCTGGAGGAGGCGGGGCGGCGGAGGCGGCGGTGGCCGCTGGCCGTGGTGCTCACGGTGGTGGTGCTGCTGGTGGCGGCGGTGGCGGTGCAGCTCGTCCGGCCGCTGCCGGAGCCGACGCTGCACTCTGCGCTGCCCGCCTCGTACACGTTCGAGGGGGCCAGGCCCGCGCTGCCGCTGCCGCAGCGGGGGCAGGCGGTCATCGGCGTGGAGGGCGTCGGGACGATGGGCACGGCGGGGGCCGAGACGCCGATCCCGACGGCCAGCGTCGCCAAGGTGATGACGGCGTACGTGTTCCTGAAGAACCATCCGCTGCGGTCGGGTGAGGACGGGCCGACGTTCACGATCTCGGCGCAGGAGGCGGCGCGGCTGAGGTTCCGCAAGCAGCGGGGCGAGTCGCACGTGGACGTGCGGGCGGGCCAGCGGTTCACCGAGCGGAAGGCGCTCGAGGCGCTGATGGTGGTGTCCGCCAACAACATCGCGCACGAGCTGGCCCGGTGGGACGCCGGGAGCATCCCGGCGTACGTGGCCAAGATGAACGCCGCCGCGCGGGAGCTGGGGATGACCAACACCCGGTACACCGACCCCAGCGGCTATGACTCCGGGACCGTGAGCACCGCCGCCGACCAGGTGAAGCTGCTGCGCGCGGCGATGGCGATGCCCGCCTTCGCCGAGGTGGTGGCGCAGCGGACGTACGTGCCCAACGACGGGGGCCCGGTGCGTCCGGCGGGCAACATCCTGCTCGGCCAGTACGGGATCGTCGGCGGCAAGACCGGCTACACCGACGCGGCGGGCGGCAACTTCGTGTTCGCGGCGCGCCGGAAGGTCGCGGGGGTGGACACGCTGATGATCGGCGCGGTGATGGGCCAGCAGGGCACCAGCGCGGTCGCCGCCATGACGGTGGCGCAGCGCCTCACCGCCGCCGCGCAGGGCGCGCTGACCGGCGCGACGCTGGTGCAGGAGGGGCAGCGGGCCGGGGAGATCCGCGACGGGCTGGGCGGGCGCACCCCGGTCGCCGCCGCCCGGCCGGTCACCGTGGTCGGCTGGCCGGGGCTGACGGTACGGGTGGGCGTGGACGGGAACCCGCCGAGCAGCGCGCCCCGGGGCGAGGAGGTCGGCGCCGTCGTCGTGGGCGACGGGATGGGCCGGGTGCGCTTCCCGCTGCGCCTGCCGCAGAACCTCGCCGAGCCGGACCTGATGACCCGGCTGACGCGTCTCGGCTAGCGGCCACCCGCCGCGAAGAACGTCAGCGGCGGGTGACGGCGGCGGCCGGGGGCAGCTCCCCCGGCCGGGGGCCTTCCAGGGAGATGACGTTGGCGGGCGTGCTCTCCTCCTCCGCCCGGAACAGCCACACGTGGAGCACCATCTCGAACTCCAGCCGGATGCCGGGGTCGTACAGCTCCTCGCCGAACAGCTCCTCCAGCTGGTGCAGCCGGTAGCGGACGGTCTGCGGGTGGACGTGCAGGCGGGTGGCGACCTCGGTGGCGTTGAAGCCGCTCTGCAGGCAGGCCAGCAGGGTGCGGGCGAGCCGTTCGCGGTGCCGGGGCCGGACCTTCTGCAGGGGCGCCAGGCGGCGTTCGCCGACGATCCGGATCAGGTCCTCGTCCTTGAACATCACCAGCGTCGGCATGTGGTCCACGCAGCGCAGCGGGCGGTCGCCGGGCAGCACGCCCCGGCGGACCAGCGCCAGCCCCTCACGGGCCCAGCGCAGCGACTTGGCGGTGTCCTCCACGCGGACGGTCGGGCCGACGGCGGCGACCCAGTCGCGCAGCGCGTTGTCGAGCATGCGGTGCCGTCCGGGCCCGTCGGGATCGGGGACGACGAGGCAGGGCTCCCGGCGGTTCACGTCGGCGAGCACGTCCGGCGGCAGCGAAGGGTGACTGTAACGTTCCTGTCCGCGTTCGTAGAGGGCCACGGCGGCGACCGTCTGGGGCATCCGCCACTGCGCCACCCGGGCCAGGTCGGTGATCGCCTGGGGGGCTGCGGCGGGCTCGGCCAGCAGCAGGTCCAGCAGCCGGCGGCGGCGGTGCTCCAGTTCCCCGGCGACCTGCTCGCGGGCCTTGTTGTAGCCCTGGGTGGCGGCGGCGGCGATCTCGTCCAGGAACGCGAAGATGGCCTCGGCGAGCCGCCCCAGGGTGCGCCGGGAGACGTTCAGCTTCTCGGCCTCGGCCGCCAGCCGACGCCAGGCGACCCGGGCGCCCAGCCGCAGCGCGGTCTGCAGGGCGTCCAGGCTGCGACCCTCGCGGGCCTCGGCCCAGCCGATCTCGCGGTACACGGCGGCGACCGGCTCCCAGGAGGCCCCGGAGTCGCCGATCAGCTCGACGAACTGGCTCAGCGCGCCCTCGACCGCGAGCCGCACCATCCGCACGTACTCCTCGTCCAGCGGGCGGGCGTACTCGGGGACGCCGCGCTGGATCTCCTCGATCATCTCCTCGGCCACCTCCGCGAGGAAGGGCCGGACCAGGTCCGCGATCTCGGGCGGGACACCTGTCCAGGGTTGGAGCGTTGCACGCTGTCCGGGGGTGGTCACCGGTCGTACCTCCGTGGTCGGCAGTCGCGGTCCCCGGGAAGTTACCTCTGATGTGATTCAGCACACTTCGCGGACGGCGATGCAATCGGCCACGCCCGTTGTCAGCCGGGTG